>DASTKE010000554.1:0-2806 GCA_035716105.1 Ktedonobacteraceae bacterium
TTGCGGGTGGCTTGCACGTTTCTAAGTTGCTCCATCAACTTTTCGCTTCAGTTGCTTGTCTCGCTCATCGACCTGAGCCTGCGTATCTCTGGCCAGATCAGGGCGACACAGAGGACGACGAGCAGCGTCCCCACGCCACCGGCTGCGACCGCGAAGACGGGTCCGAACAGTTGGGCCACCAGACCGGATTCGAAGCCCCCAAGCTCGTTGGAGGTTCCCGTAAAGACCGAGTGGACTGCCGCTACGCGCCCGCGCAGAGCATCAGGTGTGCGCGTCAGCAGGAGCGTGCCGCGAATAATCACGCTGACATTGTCGAGGCCACCCAGGATAAACAGCATCAGCAGCGAGAGCCAGAACCAGTGCGAGAAGCCGAAGACAATGGTTGCCAGCCCGAAGCCAGCCACCACTGCCAGCAGCGTTTTGCCAGCGTGCTTGAACGGCGGAATGTGCGCAACTGCAATGGAGATGCAGACCGCGCCAATCGAAGGTGCGGCGCGCAGCCAGCCCAGCCCAGCCGGACCAACATGCAGAATGTCTTGCGCGAAAATCGGCAAAAGCGTTGTCGCACCACCCAGCAAGACCGCGAACAGATCAAGCGTAATCGCCGCCAGGATGATGCGCGTCTGCCGCAGAAACTGGATGCCCCCCAGCAAAGCACTGAGCGTTGTTCCCCTGCTCGCCTGCCTCTCCTGCTGCTTGCCACGAATCAAGGCAATCAAGACGAGATAGATCAACCCGGCTCCAGCATTCAGCCCGTAGACCAGCGCGGCCCCGTGTCCAAGCGCGATGAGCACACCACCCAACGCCGGGCCAAGCATAGAGGCAAGCTGCCAGGAACTGCTGCTCCATGTTGCGGCATTCTCAAACTCGCGTTGCGGCACCGTTTGCGGCAACATCGCGGAAGTCGCGGGACTGCTGAAAGCGGTACCCACACCAATGAGCAGCAGGCAGGCAAAGGTCAGCAAAAGCGGGCCGTGAGCATATGATAATACAGTCAGGCCCAGCGAGGCCAGCGCCAGGGGAATCTGGGTCACAACCACGATCGATTTGCGGTTGAGCCGATCGGCCAGGTGTCCGGCAGGCAGCGCGAGCGCGATCACCGGCAGCACCTGCACCAGCCCGACGAGACCCAAAATCAGCGCGGAACCGCTTCGCTCGTACAACTCCCAGCCAATCGCCACGTTGACCATCTGCTCTCCAATCGTGGCGACAAGCGTTCCCACGAACAGAAGCCGGAAGTCACGGAACCGGAAGGCGCGATAGGGATCATGAGCATTGCCTGAGTCAGGGATTGGGGACGCGGGTGGTACCGGCGAGGTCTCCGAAGGTATATCAGGTTGTTCCAAATGCTATCTCTCTACCCAATTGAATGATTGCCATGCCTGTAGTATAGCACAGGAAAGATTGCCTCTTCTGTATATCTGTATTATACTTACTGCACTGGTAGGCTAAAAAGCATTCTGCACGAACGGACTGTGGAAGATGGACAAGATAGAACTATTCGTATCCTACGCTCCCGAAGATGAAACGCTGCGAGAGGAACTCTATACATATCTCATTCCATTACAGAGAAACAGGCCCGTTTCATTCTGGTCCCCGCGTGACATCATCCCCGGCAAAGAAACAGCGGAACAGATTCGCAGCCACCTCAACGCGGCTCATATTATCCTCCTGCTGATCAGCGCGCATTATCTCTCTTCGGATGATATCTACCGGCAGCAGGTTCTTCCAGCAATGGAACGGGCCAGAACAGGTCAGGCCACGATCATTCCGGTGCTCTTGCGCGCCATCGACTGGGAAGACGAGCCGTTCGGCAAACTGCCAGTGCTGCCCACGAACAGGGTTCCCGTCATGCTCTGGAATCAGAAAGACGAGGCATGGAGAAACGTAGTACAGGGCATCAGAAAGGCTATTGACGCTCTCACACGGCCCGCTCCCAACGAGGCAAACGCGGGAGCCAGTACACCGGCAGCAATTCAAGGAGGAACTCCAGCTATGGCAACATCCTCGTCTCCCAAATTTGATGTCTTTCTGTGCTACAACAACCAGGATAGAGAGGCCGTCAAAGCGATTGGCAGCCAGTTAAAAGCACACGGCATCAAACCCTGGCTTGACGTGTGGGAAATGCGACCCGGCTTGCCGTGGCAGCGCGCCCTAGAGGAGCAGATAGAGAACATCAACAGCGCCGCGGTCTTCGTCGGCAAGGGACGGACAGACGCCAGTGGGAAAACCACGGCTCTAGCCCCCTGGCAACAGATGGAAGTGGAAGCGTTTCTGCGCAAATTCGTCAACAGCAACACTCCGGTCATTCCTGTCATATTGCAAGACGCACCGGAAAAGCCAAAACTGCCCCTGTTCTTAGAAGGAATGCACTGGGTCGACTTTCGCAAAAGCGATCCCAACCCAATCGATCAGTTGATCTGGGGCATCACCGGCATCTCAAACACCGACAATGCCGCTCAGCCAATACCACCATCGCGACCGGCGGCAACAGTACAGACAGGTTTGACACCCTGGGAACGCCAGACGCGCCAGGAACGGCTCGATATGTTACAAGGCGAGCGAAAAGTCGTAGCCGAGCGCGTCAGGCGCGTGCGCGAAACCTGGCGGTACGAGACAAACGAAGCGGTGAAAATGCAGCAAGAGTATCAGATGAAGCAAGATGAAGCGCACCTCAAGCAACTCGACGACGAAATCAACCAGATCATACGGGAATTGCAATAAAGCGGCACAGCTAAAAATAATGTATACTGGAAGCAGCGCTTGTCGCGAGACATGAGATTATGGGATCTGCGTCCTTGAGAGG
>DASTKE010000555.1:0-7191 GCA_035716105.1 Ktedonobacteraceae bacterium
TGATTGGCCTGTCAGGCTAATCAACCGCCTCTGTGTCTTCAGGAAGTCCTATCTTACTTCGTACCCGTTACCGCAACATCGTCGAAGTAGATGGTGCCGACGGCCTCGTAGAAGAGGACGAGCTGTGCGAGGGGCGTCGAGGTGGAGAGGTCGCCGTCGAAGGCCGCAACGGAGGTGCCGTTGAGCCAGACCTCGCCGTGTCCCGTCGACGATTCGGTGTCCTGCACCTCGACGTTGTACCACGTGTTCGCGCTGATCAGGTTGGTGTTGCTGTACAGGTCGAAGCGTGTTCCCGCGCCATTCCAGAAGTAGATGTCCAGGCCCTGCCGGCCCGCGTCATAGTAGATGATCCAGACGTTCTTGCTGTTGGCATCCTGACCAGCGGCGATCAGGCTGGTGCCAGCGCCATTTGAGACGTTGAAGGAGAACTTCGTGAACGTCTGCGGCTCGGCTCCGCCACTCAGCGCTGTGGAGATATAGGTGTACTGGCCGCTGGTGTTGGTCAGAGAGGCCGCGTAGGTGCCAGTGTGAACCACCGAGGACTGTACGACCGCCTGTCCCAGACCGGCGGGAGCGTTCGACCAGGCACTGAAATCGCTGCTCTCAAAGCCATCGCTGAAGTAGACGCCAGAGGTCGCGCCGGTACCGCTCAACTGGATGCCCTGGGGGCTATCCGGTGCGTTATCGGTCAGCGTCACGCTGGCCGTGCGCTTGCCAGAGGCACCGGGTGTAAACGTCAGGCTGACGGTGCAATTCGCGTTCGTCGCCAGCGTGTTGGGGCTCATGGGGCAGGTGGTAGCCGTCTCCACAAAATCGCTGGCGTTCGTTCCAGTCACGCTAATCGCGCTGATGCTCAGCGCCGCCGTGCCGCTGTTGGTCAGCGTCACTGTCTGCGCGGAGGAGGTCGCGCCGACGTTCTGGTTGCCGAAGTTCAGGCTGGTGGGATTCAGGCTGACCGCCGCGGCCTGGACATAGCCGGTACCGGTCAGCGCCACCGTCTGTGGACTGGTATCCGCGTTATTGGTCAGCGTCAGCGTTGCCGTGCGCGCACCGGTGGCGGCTGGCGTAAAGGTGATGTTGAGCGTGCAGTTCGCGCCTGCCGCCAGGCTGGTGGGGCAGTTATTTGTCTGCGCGAAGTCGGCAGCATTGCTGCCACTGAGCGCGATGCTGCTGATGTTCAGAGCCGCGTTGCCACTATTGGTCAGCGTCATCGCCTGCGGGCTGCTGGTCGTTCCCTGGTACTGGTTGCCAAAGTTCACGCTGGTCGGGTTCAACTTGACGCTGGGCGCGGGAACCACCGCGCCATTATAGGCGTTGGCAACCTTCATGTCATCGAAGTAGATGGTGCCGGCAGCGCTATCGAAGAGAATGATCTTCGCATACGGATTGGCGGTAGAGAGGTCGTTGTCGACGGTGCCAATCGAGGTGCCGTTGAGCCAGGCTTCCGCGTGTCCCGATGTGACTTCAGAGGCTTCTACCTCAACGTAGTACCAGGTGTTGGCGCTGATAACATTCTGGGAACTGATGACGCTGAAGAGCGTATTGGCACCATTCCAGAAGTAGATATCCAGTCCGTGCCGGTTGTTGTCGTAATCAACCTCCCACACGTTGCTGCCGTTGGCGGCGCGAGCAATCGCCAGTTCCGTACTGCCGGATACACCGTTGAGGCGGAAGTAGAAACGGGTGTAGGTGAGCGTCTGTGGACTCGCCAGGGACGTATTGATGTAGCCATACTGGCCGCTGACGTTGTTGATCGACAGGGCATAGCCGCCGCTATTGACCGTCGACGACTGCACACTGATTTGCCCCGTGCTGTCGCCGTTGGGCAGCGTCCACTTGCTGAGGTTGCCGCTCTCGAAGCCATCGCTGAAGTAGTTGCCAGAGCCGGGCGTGACGCCGGAGCCACTGAGCGCCATGTTCTGCGGGCTGTCGGCTGCGTTGTCGGTCAGCGTCAGGTTGGCCGAGCGCGCACCGGCTGCCGTGGGCGTGAAGGTGACGCTGATGGTGCAGGTGGCCTTCGACGCCAGCGTGCTGGAACCGCTCGGACAGGTGTTGGTCTGGGCAAAGTCGCCCGCGTTCGCGCCGGTGAAGGCGATGCTGCTGATGCTCAGGGGCAGCGTGCCGCTATTGGTCAGTGTGACCTTCTGGGCGGGACTGGCCGAGCCGATATTCTGGTTGCCGAAGCTCGCGCTGGTGGGGCTGAGCGTGACCGCCGGGGCGTCGGTATAGCCAGTACCGGTGAGGGCGACACTTTGCGGGCTATCGGAGGCATTATCGGTGATGGTCACGCTGGCCGTGCGATTGCCGTTCACGGCTGGCGTGAAGGTGATGCTGATGGTGCAGTTTGCGCCGCTTGCCAGGCTGTTGGGGCAGGTGTTGGTCTGGGCAAAGTCGGCGGCGTTGGTGCCACTGAGCGCGATGCTGCTAATGTTCAGAGCGCCTGAGCCGTTATTGGTCAGCGTGACCTTCTGAGCAGCGCTGGTGGTGCCGGGCGTCTGATTGCCGTAGGTCAGGCTGTTGGGAGTCAGGTTGACCTGCGGTATAACGCCTGTCGCGAAGGCATTCAGAATATTGGCCGTAGTCTGCTGGATACCGGCGTTCATAAAGGTGTTGCCCTGGATATTCGCCAGTCCCCAGCTCCACTGGATGGTTCCGGAGGCAAACACCCAGGCCCCGCTGGAGGCTTTGTAGATGGTGGCGTTGGCCACAGATTTGCCCATGTTACAGCAGGCGACGAGAGGCGAATTGCCCACGGTGATGATGCCTGCCGGTGTAAAGCCATTGTTATAGATGCGGTCATACTCGTAGCCGACAATGCCGGGTACCGACGAGCCATCCGAAAAGCCGGTTCCCGTGTAAATCCAGTTCGTCGAGTTCTGGACAACAAAGGGGTAGCTCTGGTCGACCTGTTCCTCGTACATCACCCCCATGATGCCGTTCTCCGGTTTATTCACGATCGGGTCGCGCCAGTTAGTTGTGACAATCGCGTTGTTGACGTTCAATTGCGGGTCAGGACCGGGTGGCGTGGTCTGCTCGGCAAAGTCTTTGTAGCCAACCTCAATTCTGTCCGGCACGCCTGCCGCGTTCGACTCGAAGCGAATCTGCCAGAACATCGCATTGCCCGCGAAGAAGGCGACGTTGACACCGGCGTTGATAGCGTTCTGCACGTTGTCACGCATGCCCTTCGACCAGTATTCGTCGTGGCCAACGGAGAGAAACGCCTTGTGGTTGGTCAGGGGGTTCACATTGCTATCGGTATCGACATCGGTGGTATAGGTCAGATCGAAGCCCTGCGACTCCGCCCAGTAGACAAACTTATATTCATAGAAGAAATAGTGGCCCGCGCCATTGCTATCGCCGGGGTTGAAGGGGCGGTCGAACGAGACCTTCATCGCGTGCGGATAGGGATAAATCTTGCCGTTGGTGTTGTTGTTGTACAAACTCATGCCGCCCCAGACGTTGTATGCCTCGTATGTGGTGACACTGGTCTGGAAGTCGATGGCCTCATGTCCGCCATCGTCGCGGATAACAAAATAGATGAAGCTCATGTCGCCGTTGGAACCCGTCAGTTTCGCCAGGTAGACGCCAGTTACCCAGTTTGAAGGCACATTCAGCGTGGCCGTCTTGCTCCAGTTACATGTAATCAGGCCCGTTACCGGGTCGGGGGTTGGTATGGGCTGCTGCACACCGGGGAAACTGCCAAGAGAGGTCAGCTTGCGTGCGCCCACGCCGCCATAATAGCCGGTGCGGTAGATATCGATGCTCACGCTGGACGCGATAGTGGTCACATAAAAATCAATAGAGTCACCATGATTCACGCTGATTTTCGAGCCATATCCTGAAAGCGTCGTATCATTCAACACTGCACTGAAGTCATTCCAGCCAGGAGTGCCGGGATTGCTATTTTCGATCTGAATAGCATTCTGGCTATCGGCATGTGCGCTGGCCGTCGCGGGTGAGAAAGGATGTGTGAAGGTTTGCGGCGCGATTACTGCCAGCACTCCTGCCAGCAGGAATATATTCAGTATAATCAAGCGGGATGGATGATGAAACATCCGTAATACGGTTCGCCTCATGGCTGCCACCTCTTTTCGAAAACGTCAAGCTGCCCTACTCCTATCTAGAAGGTGCTGCTAAACATACTTTCAGCACTATTCCTGATTTTTGCAGTGCTTACTTCCATTCAAGTCTACTGTAGTCTACGGAAGTGGGAACCATATGCAGATTGACGTTGCGGTGAGGTGTTCAAGTCATAAGGAACGTGTAGAGTAGCGATTATTAGAGCGACCAGCCACCGGCCACGAGTTGTGGCGTCGCGCTGACGTTCAGTTTTCCTATGGTGCGGCGATCAGTCCCTGCTCCAACGCTTTGCTGAGTGCTTCGGTGCGACCGGAGACGTTGAGTTTCTGGTAGATGTTGGCGAGATGGAAGTTGACGGTGCGCTCGCTGACGACGAGGCGCGAGGCGATCTCTTTGTTGCGCAGGCCGCGAGCCAGCAGGCGCAGGACTTCCATTTCGCGCTCGGTCAGCGTTTCATAGGGAGGGTTGCCTCGTCCACCACGCGATTGCTTGCCGAAGCGCGAAAGCAGGCGACCGGCTAGCTGCTGCTGCACCAGTACCTCGCCGCGAGCTACGGCGCGCACAGCCTCGGCCAGTTCGTCGGGGGCAATGTCTTTGAGCACGTAGCCGTCTGCACCGGCGCGCAGGGTCTCGTAGAGGTAGGCTTCGCGATCCTGCGTGGCGAGCAGCAGGACGTGGGTGTCGAGGTTGAGCTGCTTGATCTGGCGCAGGGCTTCCAGGCTCTGCTCGTTGGGCAGTTGCGCCTCCATCAGTACCACCTGTGGCCCCAGTTCCAGCGTCTCGCTTACGGCCTGCACGCCGTCGCTGGCCTCGCCAACCACGTGTAGGCCAGCATAGCTTTCCAGCAGCCGCCGCAGCCCTGCGCGGGTCACAGCCTGGCTATCGACAACTAACACGCGCACCCCAGGCGTTTCGCTGGATACCGTATCAGAAGTCATGGTTGGTCCGGCTACAGAAAGCGGCGTTGCTGTTTCAGCAATGGGCGCGGTTGCGACGAACGGGATGCTCAGATCGTGCGTCGTGTAGGGGATGCGCACCTGGACGCTCAAGGTGTAGGGCCGGGTACCCACAGGGGATACGCCTCCATTCTTGGCTTCCACCGTGAGCGTACCGCCGGTGTGCTCGAGGCGCTGGCGCAGATCGCTCAGAATAGGCGGCAAGGTGGAAGCGGGTGCGATGCCCACGAGTTGTACACCTTCGTTGAAGGGTGGAATGGGCAGGGTGTCACTGTCGCTCTCGTCTGCATTGCCTGGGAGCAGCGCTCCGTCATCTTCGATGCTCATCTGCGCCTCGTCACGCCCATAGGTGAAGGTGAAACGCAGTTTGCGAGCGCTGGCGTACTGCGCTCGCTGCTGCACCTGGTACAGTGCTTCCTGAGCGACACGGTAAAGCAGGCGTTCGGAGTAGCCGGGCAGGCTGCGCTCCTCGCCTGAGAAGACGACGCGGCTGGACAGGCCCGAACTCTCCGCGGTCTCCTCGACGGCACGGGTCAGCGCATCGGGCAGCGAAACGCCGACCAGTTCGGACAGTGTCGTGCTTTCGTCGGTGGCGCGGATATGGTGCAGCACCTCTCGCGTGATCTGCTCAATGCTGCTCAGCCCCTGTCGCAACTCTTGCATCTCAGCGGGCGTCAGCGCGGCCTCATCCACTCCCTCGCGCACCATCGATTGCAGCGCGTTGACCTGGATAAGCATTCCACTCAGTTGCACCAACAGGTGTTCGTGAGCACTTGTAGATGGTAGTGTTTCTATTTGCATGTGTTTATTCTGATATTCTTCCTGATGACCTGACACGCTCTGCCTGTATTAAATCACATTTTCTGGTTGCGTTGCTGTGCTCCTGCCATCGCGACTCCTGCGGCAGCCAGAAACAGGACGCCAGCCAGTTCAAACAGCAACACCGGTCCGAATACTCCTCCCGAGGCGCTGGCTATGCCCATACCGATCATCAGCATCAGTGAAATGCTATTGTAGTAGGAGCCGAAAATACGCCCCTGGTAGGAAGGTGCGGTGGAGCGTTGGAGCAGTGCTTGCGCATTGGTCACATAATTCATGGCTGCTATACCGGCTATGACCATCAGGATGAGTACAAGCCAGAGTATAGGAAAGCTGGCTTGAAGCAGAACCACGATCCCAACAATGCCCAGACTAAAAGCGACCACGCGCAGGGGCGACGAGAAGCGACTGATGTATCCTGCGAGCAATCCGCCTGCAATAGAGCCTGCTCCTTGCGCCGTCAGCAACCAACCATAGACAAGGGTATTCCCGCGCAAAACCTTTTCCACAAAAACAATCAAGATGACGGTAATAATTCCCTGCCCGATCATCGCAATCGCTGTGACGATGAAGAGAGTGCGCATGCTGCCTTGATGAAAAACTAGCTCCAGCCCGCTCAGCCATTCTTGCCAGATGCTCATTTCCCCGGCTGCTTGCCTGAGAACAGGATGTATTTCTATATCTTTCCTTGCACTCTCCGGCAGTTTGATAAGCCAAATCATCAGAGCAGAGACAACATACGACGCACCGTCAACGAGAACAACGCCAGTCAAGCCAAGCCAAGCCAGGAGAACACCTCCGAGTGATGGGCCAATTACAGTAGTCAAGCCTGTGCTGAGCGCATCTAGCGAGTTAGCAGCTACAAGGTTCTGACCGGAGACGAGCCGTGGGATGAGCGCACTTTTAGCCGGGTCAAAGAAGAGGGAAATAGTCAGTTCGAGACCTGCTACGACGTATACCAACCAGACCCACTCACGCGAATGCAGCAGGAGCAGAGGGAGCAGGATAAGCGCTCGCAGCAAGTCGCTGCTGAGCATCACGCGCTTGAGCGGCCAGCGGTCGACAAATGTTCCTACAAGTGAGCCAAACAAGACACGTGGCAGCGTCTGAGCGATAAACATTGCTCCGGTAGCGAGGACAGAGCCGGTCAGCGTGTAGACGTAGAACGGCAGGCCAACGAGAAGCACCCAGTTACCAATGGTGGAGATAAGTTGCCCTAGCCACAGCAGAGCAAAGTTGCGCTGTCGTAAAATGGTAAGCACTACACTCTTCTTTTTTTCTCAACACATGTGAGATGTGTATGGATGGTGGCGGGTCTGACCCGCCACCATCCATA
>DASTKE010000556.1:0-3264 GCA_035716105.1 Ktedonobacteraceae bacterium
GCTGTTCCTGTGACCGGTGAAGAGCGAGACCGCATCTTCGCCAAACAAGTGCAGGCTTCTCCCCAGTTCGGCGAGTACCAGAAGAAGACCGCCCGCAAAATCCCCGTGATCGAACTGGAACGCCAGGGGTAATAATGAGACGGTGGGAAATCCTGTAGGTGCCGCTTTAGCGAGCGCACCGCCGGTTTATCGGCCTATGCCCGTTTTGTCGATAAATCGGCGGTGCGCTCGCTCAAGCGGCACCTACGGATGTTTTTCAGCGCAAAAATGCCTGGAGAGCCTCAAATGTTTCTTCTGGCGCTTCTTCGGGCAGAAAATGGCCGGAAGGGATGGCGTGTCCCTGCACGTGTTCGGCACGTTCGCGCCAGGTTGCCAGGACATCGTATTTGCGTCCGACGAAGCCCTTCTCGCCCCAGAGGACGAGCAAGGGGCAGGACACTTTTTGCTGCATGTCCGCTTCATCGTGTTGCAAGTCGATGCTGGCCGAGGCCCGGTAATCCTCGCACGTGGCATGGATGCTCGCGGGATCGCAGAAGCAGCGGACATATTCGGCCACGGCCTCCGGCGTAAAGGCCGAGGGATCGCCGGACCAGCGCTCCAGGCGGCTGCGCAGGAAGTATTCAGGCTGCGCGCCAATCAGGCGTTCGGGATGATCGTCGGGCTGGATGAGAAAGAACCAGTGGTAGTAGACGGTCGCGAATTGTTTGTCCGCCGTCATGTACATTTTGTAGGTAGGTGCGATATCCAGCACTGCCGCTTTTTTGACCCGCTGCGGGTGGTCGAGCGCCATGCGGTGCGTGACACGCGCTCCCCGGTCATGCCCAACCACGTAAAACTCGTCGTACCCAAGCTGAGCCATCACTTCGACCATATCCTGGGCCATCGCTCGCTTGGAATAGTTGGCGTGGTCGGATTCGCCCTGTGGCTTGGAGCTATCGCCATAGCCGCGCAGATCGGCGAGTACAACGGTAAATGTTTCGGCAAGGCGGGGCGCGATCTTATGCCACATGACATGCGTTTGCGGGTAGCCATGCAGCATGAGCAGAGGATAGCCTGCGCCTCCCTTCGCAGCATGGATGGTGGCCTCGCTGGTCTTGATCTGCATGGGTACAAATGTCTCTAACATGCGCTTGCATCCTTCCAATGAAATAATGAGATTTCACAGCCAAAACCGGGAATGTCATTTTGAGCGCCGCTAAGAATCTCCCTCCCCACACTCAGATTCTTAGCGGCGCTCAGAATGACAGATCCATGCCCATCCTGGTCGGGAAAATTCATTATTTTACACGTCCACATAGCCATTACGCCAACGCTCAATGGCAATTTTAATCGTTCGAATATACTGTTGCACATCGTTGTGATCCACAGACGGGGCATAGACCGGAACGATCTGATCCACCGTGGAAAGGTGCCACTGCGCGACGTATTTCTGCGCGATGAGCTGATACCAATCTTCAAAGCCTTCTTCCCAGGTCGTATAGCTGCGATATCCCTTATATTGGGGATCTCCAGATACCGCCCGGATATTCCCCAGTGAATGAGTAACGGTGGCTACTCCTTTTGTTCCAAAACTGCTCTCTTCCAGAAAAAATGCGAGAGCATATGCAGGATCAATGCCATATTTGATCCCATCATCGTAGAGTGTTTGTCCTTTGCCGCTAGCTGGCGAGCCATAATACTCCAGAACCCTGTCGATAAACTGCGCATCCATTGTTGGCTTCCCCATGAGATTATAGACCCGCAACGGGGGCAGCGTGGGGCGAGGAGTGGGTACCAGTTCGTTGACAACAGATTGGTTCGTATGGAAAGCAAAGGTGAAGAAAGCGACGCCTAGAGTCAGGAGCAAACACATAGCTGCCAGAAAGAAAGCCAGGCAGCTACATGCTCTTTTCAAGGGAATGCGTTGCCTGGTAGGGACTGGTGGTGAGTAATAAAGGGGCTGCCCACCAGACGTCGGAGCAGACTGATATGGCTGATAGAGCTGTTGTGGTTGATAGGAACAGGCAGGAGGCGGGAAAGATGGTAGATGATGCTCGTTCGACATTGCTCGCCTTTCTGTAGAGTATGCCTGATAGAGTATGTTAAATCTGTACAAGAGTGTATATGACAGTATATGTGGTGTTCAAATCTATTACGTGCGAAGAGCGGTTCTGTTTCATCAGAAGAATGTCAAAGGAAGATGAGGAGAGGAATATAAAGGAACAAGACCAAGTATACAGCCCTCGGTCTTGCCTCTTTGCACTTTTTTGAAAATAATGGCGGTTAGATTGGGTCTGATGCTGGCTACCGGGCTGTCTTCGGCTTCAGAGTCGCCCCTTCCGCTCCGCTCCGCTCAAATCGGCAGACTGAGGCGAGGCGAGGTGGAAGGAGGGATGCGAAAGGCAGTCGCGGCAGGGTGTTTAGCCGCGAGCGACGCGCACTTTGTCGTAGCAGGGACTGCAATAGACCGGGCGATCATTCTTGGGCAAGAATGGCACCTGGGTCTCCGCGCCACATTCGGCACAGATCACCGTGTGCATCTCACGTGGAGCGCGCTCGGAACGGCTCCCTCCGGATGAGGCAGACGAATTACGACGGGCTGCACGACAGGAAGGACAGCGGCCTGGCTGATTCATCAGCCCCTTTTGCTGGTAGAACTCCTGTTCACCTGCGGTGAATACGAAGTCATTGTCGCATTCACGGCACCTGAGAGTTTTGTCAACGAAACTCAACTAGGACCTCCTTGTATTGTGTTGGTATTCCTCAGGGTCTAAATCCTAGCAGTTGTCACCAGCCTGTCTGTCACCCCTAGCAGCGCGGGACGGGCTTTCTGGACGAGCATTCTACCGTGACCGAGATTGGATACCGCAGGAAAGCATACACTATTCTTTTGAGATTTTCAAGTGGTTTTCTTATCAAATTCTCATCAAATTGATATTTTCAGATAATTTTTATGTGTACTTTTCACACTATGTGGTCAAAAAATATGTAGGTTATGCAGTAGCTTGACGCTTGTGCGAAAATAGAAGGCAGCAATAGCCATTGCCACCCTCTTTTTCTCAGTTTATTATCGTTTGACAGGTGTGTAATCAGGAAACTTATGTCATCATCGTTTTCATTTGCTATTGATGGGGAGTGCTCGGAGAGCTGGGCGCGTGCCGGAACCATTACAACCCCGCACGGTATGATTCAAACGCCGATTTTCATGCCGGTCGGCACGCAGGCGACGGTGAAGAGCGTCGCGCCGGAGGAACTGCGGGCGGCTGGCGCGCAAATCATCCTGGC
>DASTKE010000557.1:0-3713 GCA_035716105.1 Ktedonobacteraceae bacterium
GCCATAGGCGATATTGTCGCGAATGGGTCCGTTGAAGAGCCAGGCATCCTGGAGCACCATGCCGAACATACGGCGCAATGCGCCACGCTTGATATCCGTGATATCCACGCCATCGACCAGAATCTTGCCGCTGTTGACCTCATAGAAGCGCATCAGCAGGTTGACCAGCGTCGTTTTACCGGCACCGGTCGGGCCGACGATGGCGATCATCTGCCCCGGCTGCACATCGATGTTCATATCCTCCATCAGGATATTGTCTTCGCTATAGCCGAACTTGACGTGATCGAACTGCACTGCGCCATCTGGATGCTCGATGACTTTCACGTCCACGGCCTCCGGCACTTCCTCTTGCTCGTCGAGCAGTTCGAAGATGCGTTCAGCCGAAGCCATCGCCGATTGAATGACATTGGCGAAGTTGGCGAGCTGGGCGATTGGCTGGGTGAATTGCTGCGCGTATTGAATAAACGCTTGCACATCACCAATTGCAATCGCGCCCTGTGTGACCATAATGCCGCCGACCACGGCCACGAAGACGTAGCCGATATTGCCAACGAAGCGCATCAGCGGCATAATGATGCCGGACACGAACTGCGCTCGCCAGCCAGCATCATACAGTTTCTCGTTGCGTTCGTTGAATTCGTCGACAGCCTCCCCTTCGTGTCCGAAAGCCTTGACGATCTTGTGGCCCGTGTACATTTCCTCGACATGGCCGTTGAGTTCTCCCAGCGACCTCTGCTGCTTGCGGAAGTAGCCTTGCGAGCGCTTCGCAATGCCCATTGTAATCAGCAAGCTCAATGGGAGCGTTAGCACGACAATCAGGCTGAGCAATGGGCTGATGGTCAGCATCAACACAATCACGCCCAGCAGCGTCACCGCCGAGGTGATCAACTGCGTGATGCTCTGCTGAAGCGTGGTGCTGAGGTTATCCATGTCGTTGACCGCACGGCTCATGATTTCTCCGTGTGTGCGCGAGTCAAAGTACCTCAGCGGCAAGCGCGAAAGCTTTTCATCGATCTCCTGGCGCAGCTTGTACATCGTTCGCTGCGCTACACCCGCCATGATATACTGCTGGATGTAGATGAAGATGGCGCTGATCACGTATAGTCCAAGCAAAATCAGCAAGACATGCCCGATATACCCGAAATCAATCGCAGGCGCGGGTTGATGCCTGAGGATCGCCTGGTACTTTGCGAGCAAGCCCTCGAACAGTTTGGTGGTCGCCAAACCCAGGATTTTCGGGCCGACGATGTTGAACACGGTACCAATGATGGCCGTGACAAGCACGATCAACAGGCTAAATCGCTGTGGTTTGAAGTAGCCAAGCAAGCGTAAGGCCGTGCCTTTAAAGTCTTTGGCCTTCTCCACCGGCCTGCCCATCGCACCCCAGCCGCCCCGGCCCATGCCTCCGCCAGACGACTCCTGCCTCCTACGGTCTACACTCATGCGATTTCCTCCGCGATTTCTTCAGTCGAAAGCTGTGAGGACACGATTTCACGATAGACCTCACTGGTTTTCATCAATTCTCGATGGGTGCCGATACCGGCAATACGTCCTTCGTCTAGAACGATAATCTGATCCGCGTCCATGACTGTGCTGACGCGCTGGGCCACGATCAGTACCGTCGACTCGCGTGTTTCCTTTTTCAGCGCCGCTCGCAGCCGGGCGTCGGTTTTGAAGTCCAGCGCCGAGAAGCTGTCATCGAACACGTAGATTTCCGGTTTTCTCACTATGGCGCGAGCGATGGAGAGACGCTGCTTCTGTCCGCCGGACACGTTGGTGCCACCCTGGGCAATCTCCGCATCGAAGTCATCTTTCATGTCCTGGATGAATTCGCTGGCCTGCGCCACATCGGCTGCATGTCTGACCTCTTCTTCCGAAGCATCCTGTTTGCCATAAAGAATATTCTGGGCAATGGTGCCTGAGAACAGCACGGCCTTCTGTGGCACAAAGCCGATTTTCGAGCGCAGGTGCTCCTGTGCCATCTCACGCACATCTACGCCATCAACCAGGATGCGACCACTATCCACGTCGTAAAAGCGCGGGATGAGGTTGACCAGGGTCGATTTGCCCGCGCCGGTACCGCCGATGATCGCGGTCACTTCGCCGGGGGCCGCGCTGAAGGAGATGTCAGAGAGCGCAGGCTCTTCCGCGCCAGGATAGCTGAAGGTCACGTCCTCGAACTCCACATAGCCTCTCTGGCCTTCTGCGCGCTTCACCTGTTCGGCATCGTTGACTTCAGGCTCGATATCCAGCACCTCGTTAATTCTGTTGGCTGAGGCCACAGCACGCGGCAGCATGATAAACATCATCGATACCATCAAGAACGCGAAGAGAATCAGCATGGCGTATTGCAGGAACGCGATCAGCGCTCCAACCTGCATCTCGCCGTTATTGATGCGAATAGCGCCGAACCAGAGAATAGCCACGCTCGAAACGTTGAGCACAAACATCATAATCGGCATCAACCCGGCTACAATGCGGTTCACTCGAATGGTCACGTCGGTCAGATCAAGGTTTGCCACGTCAAAGCGTTGCTCCTCGTACTTCTGGCGGTCAAATGCTCGCACCACGCGCACGCCGGTCAGTCCTTCATCCAGAATGAGGTTGAGTTTATCCAGCTTCACCTGGATAACTCTGAAGAGCGGAATGGCCTTGCTCAACAGGATCAGAATGGAGGCGACAAGCACGGGAATGACTACCACCAGAACCCAGGTCAGTCCGACATCCTGATTGAGAGCCAGAATGATACCGGCCACCATAGTGATCGGCGCGGTAATCATCATATTCAGGATAATGACCAGCACCTGCTGCACCTGGGTGGTGTCGTTCGTCGTTCTCGTAATCAGGGAAGAGCTGCCCACGATATCGAACTCGTGCAGGGAAAAGCGCTGCACGTGGGTGAACAGTTTGGCGCGGATAATTTTGCCGAAGCCGGTTGCCACCTGGGAAGAAAAGAAAATGCCGATAACCGCGGCCAGGGTGCCTCCGAGGGCCACCGCAAACATCACCCCACCGACTCTCCAGATGTAGCCGATATCTTTGTTGATAATTCCCTTATCGACGATATCTGCCATCAATGTCGGCAGGTACAGGTTTGCCAGAGCCTGCACGAAGGCAAGTGCGACAACCAGGACGAGTATCGCTCGATACGGTTTCAAAAACCGCAGCAATTTGATCATACTTCTTCGTCTCCGTTCCATTGAAATTCATACATGTTGTTTTCTTTCTCGCGGAAGTAGCGAGATGCCTTGACTAAAAGCTCGGCAAGCTGATGGCTCTCTTCCTCCCCAAGATAGTCGGTCAGGGCGCAAAAAGCGTTCAAAAAGATGTTCTCAGCCCTTTGAGTCACTTCCTCACCTTTTGCGGTCAAGACTATACCCACCGCTCGCCTGTCGACCGGATCGGGATGCCGCTCAACCAGCCCACTCGCCTCAAGCCCTTTCAGCAATTGTGTCACGCTTGGAGGCGTCACATGCATATGTTTGCTGATATCCGAGACCTTCATCTCGCGGTTCTTATGCATGGCCCCATATTTGAGCATAAACAAGACACTAATTTCACTTGGTTTGCACCCCGCGAAATTCTGGTGCAGTTCGGTGCGGTTGAAGTGCATGAACGCCTTATTAAATTGCCTCATCGCCTGCGCCAGCTGCTGCGCTGTCGTCTCGGCTGTCGAATGCATCATACCCTTGCTCCTTTGTTTTATTTGCCCT
>DASTKE010000558.1:0-4172 GCA_035716105.1 Ktedonobacteraceae bacterium
CAACGCTCAATTCGGGAAGGTTTCGGATTGACGGTGACGGAGGCGATGTGGAAATATCAGCCTGTTATCGGCACCTCCGTGACGGGCTTACGCACACAAATCATCGACGGGTATAATGGTTACATCACTGATGACACAGAAACCTGCGCAAAATATACGCTCCAGCTCATCCAGGATCAGAACCTCCACCGTCAACTTGGCGAGCAAGCACACCTGCGAGTACAGGACAATTACCTGCTACCTGTGATGCTTCTGCAATACCTGGGAGCACTCTCGAAGGCACTGGGAAGATCGCGCTCAACCAGCCAGCCGCAACCAGAGCCTGATCGTGCAACCTCATCGTAAGCTCTACGAAACAACTGTCAGTTTGCGTACCACGTCGAGCAGGTCGCGGACGTGAAAGGGTTTGACGATGACCTGCTCGACGCCGAGGCTGCGGGCATCGGGTCCACCGATGCCCGCCGTAATCACTACTACGAATGGCAGAGGACGCGCAGCCTCCCACTGCACGCGCAAGCGTTCGAGGAAGGTGCGGCCATCCATGCCTGGCATGGCAAGGTCAAGCAGGATGACATGGGGATATTTCCCCTCACGCGCCGCGCTGTCCATCCAGGCCAGCGCCTCGTGTCCCTCCGCTGCCTCGGCGGGCTCATACCCATCCAGTTCAAGCGCCCAGGAAACCATGTCACGAATAGCAGGATTGTCATCCACAACCAACACAACTGGTTGCCGCCCCTCGAATGACTGTTTTGCCTGACTCATGTTTCCTCTCCTGTTGCCTCATATTGCCTCTCTACTCCGAGGCTCACCTGTTCGCCTACCCTCCACACTCGCGGAAAGATGCTGTCTTGCGTGTATTTTCTGGACGTGTTATCTGGTATCACCCCTTATGATGTAAACTCCTGCTGCAAAAAGCCGCGCACGGCCTGCAAGAATGCCTCCGGCTGCTCAAGATTTGAGAGATGTCCGGCGTATGGAATTGTTGTGTACTGCGCGTTGGGAATCTGCGCGGCATACGCCTGGGCAACGGCAGGCGGCGTCAAAGCGTCCTGCTCGCCCACGATGACCAGCGTTGGCACGCTGATGCTAGACAGCAGGTCGGTGGAGTCCTGTCGCTGGGCCATGCCGAGCGAGGCGGCGGCGATGCCCTGTGGCGTCGCCGCATTTATCATCTGGCGCACATATGCCTCGACCTGCGGCTCGTGCTGGCGCGTGTAATCCGAGATGACTCTGGGTAGTTGCATGTTCGCAATGGCCTCTGTCCCCTCGTCCAGGGCGATGCGCGCCACGTTTTCACGATTCGCTTGCGCTTCGGGCGTGTCGGCTCCGGGGCGCGTATCAGCCAGAATGAGACCCGCCAGGCGTTCAGGATACTTGCGCAGGAAGGCGAAGGCCGCGTAGCCACCCATCGAGAGGCCGCAGAGAATCGCCTGTTGCATTCCCAGCGTATCCATCATCTGAGCCACAATATCGGCAAATTCCTCCATCGTCGAAACATCGTTCACAATATCGCTTTCACCAAAGCCGGGCCAGTCTAAAGACACCAGCCGGAATTGTCCCTGCAATGCGCCCTGTGTCAGCAGCGAGCGCACATCCGCGTCCCACATTTGACGATTGAGGGGAAAGGCATGCAGGAAGATAATCGGTTGCCCTGCCCCGTGATCGTCATAACCGATAGAAAAGTTATTGATTGCTGTTTTCACTCTGTATCGCCCCATCCGCTTGTTCGTGCGCGTGATACGAACTGCGCACGAATGGCCCAGACTCCACGTGGCGGAAACCCATCTTTTTGCCCTCCGCCTTTAGCGCGGCAAACTCCTCCAGCGGCACGTAGCGCTGGATCGGCAGGTGCTGGAACGACGGGCGCAGGTACTGCCCGATGGTCAGAATATCGACATCGTGCTCGTGCATATCATGCATGACCTCGATGATCTCATCCCAGGTCTCGCCGAGGCCGAGCATGAAACCGGACTTGGTCGGCGCGGAGGGATTCATCTCCTTCGCCCACTTGAGCACTTGCAGTGAGCGCTTGTAGACCGCCTGCGGGCGCACGCGCTTGTAGAGGCGCGGAACCGTCTCCACGTTGTGGTTGTAGACATTCGGTTTCGCGTCCATCACCACCTTCAGCGCATCGTAGACACCCTTGAAATCGGGTGTCAGCACCTCGACCTTGCAGTCGGGATTCAGGCGGCGAATCCAGCGGATGGTCGCGGCAAAGACCGCCGCGCCGCCATCCGTCAACTCGTCGCGGTTCACTGAAGTCACCACCGCGTGACGCAGGCCCATCTTCTGCACCGCTTCCGCCACGCGCTTCGGCTCCTCCCAGTCCAATCCCAGCGGGCGACCCGTCGCGACGGCGCAGAAGCCACAACTGCGCGTGCAGACACTGCCCAGGATCATAAAGGTAGCAGTCTTGTGACCCCAACACTCGCCGATATTCGGGCAGCGCGCCTCCTCGCACACCGTGTGCAACTCTTTACTACGCATCAACTGCTTCAGATTCTGGTAATTTTCACCCTTTGGAGGGCGAACGCGCAGCCATTCAGGCCGGCGCTCCGGGATCATCGTCGCCATAGGTATTTCCTCGCTTGTCATGCCCAGGGCGACCGCACGGGTCGCCCCTACTGTCTATCGTAGGGACACCCCTTGCGGGTGTCCTGGCTGCAACCCCTAATAAACGTCTATCTCTTTCCCATAGCTCTGCAATTTCTGGCGCACGGCTTGCAGGAAGCCACCAGCCTGCGCGCCATCCAGAATACGGTGGTCGAAGGAGAGACACAGGTACATCATGGATCGTACCGCAATCGCATCATCCTCGATGACAACGGGCCGTTTGACAACAGAATCCATGCTCAGAATGCCAGCATGGGGCTGGTTGATAATTGGTACCGAGATAATTGTACCAAAAGTGCCAGGATTATTCACCACGAAGGTGCTATTCTGCATGTCCTGCACCGTCAGCTTGTTGGCGCGAGCGCGCTGCGCCACGGCGTTGACCTGCTTCGCCAGCCCGGCCAGCGTGTACTGGTCGGCATCGTAGATCGTCGGCACCACCAGTCCCACGTCGGTCGCCACCGCGATGCCCAGGTTGATGCGCTTCTTGATGATGATCTTGTTGTCCTCCGTCCAGCTTGAGTTGAGCAGCGGGAACTTGCGAATGCCCTCGCAGACCGCCTTCATCACAAACGGCACGTAGCTGATGCCGTAGCCCTGGCTGCGCTTGAACTCCTCTTTGCGCTTCTCCAGCCACTTCGCGATGTTGGTCATATCGACCTCCACCACCGTCGTCGCGTGCGGCGACGTGCGCTTGCTGCGCACCATATGTTCCGCGATGGCGAGCCGCATCCGGCTCGGAACCACCACCTCTTCATCGGGCGTCTGCGAGACCGTTGCAAACTCGGTCGCACGCGGTGCCACAGCTTGCGCCGGGGCAGGCGCGGCCTGTTGCGGTGCTGCTGTTGCCGGCGCGGGTGCCGCAACTTGAGCAACCGGTGCTGCCTCTCTATTCTCAAGGTAGCTCAGGATATCTTCCTTGCGCACACGCCCGCCGATGCCCGTTCCCTCAATATCATTCAGGTCGAGACCATGCTCGCGGGCCAGCCGACGCGCCAGGGGCGAGATGCGCTGCCGCTCCTCCTCACCAACCTGCGCTGCCTGTTGAGCAGGGCGCGTCTGCACCGTTGCGGAACCTGAGCCGTTGCCCATATTCGCCGTCCGCTGCTCTCTCCCCGGTGCGGCGGTTGGCGCGGCACTCTTCTGAGATGTAGCAGCAACCGGCGCGGGAGCAGGAGCCACCTCCGGGGCAGGCGTTGTAGCTGCCGGGGGTGTGGCACCCGCCTCGGCATTCTCCTCGATCAAGGCGATATCCGCGCCGACCGGTACCGTCTCGTCGGTCTGCACCAGAATCTTCGCCAGGCGACCGGCCACAGGCGATGGCAATTCAGCATTTATCTTATCGGTAATAATTTCTGCCAGCGATTCGTCTTTATCGACCCAGTCGCCCTCCTGCTTCATCCACGCCCCCAGCGTCCCTTCAGCGACCGACTCGCCCAACCTGGGCATTTTCACAGGCGTAGCCATGCACAATACTCCTTTGTATTATAGTGCCGCGAGGATACAATGATGAAATGTGATGCATTGAGCAGGCTGCATAGAGGCGCTGTAGCGCCTCT
>DASTKE010000559.1:0-2520 GCA_035716105.1 Ktedonobacteraceae bacterium
TGCACGATGGGCAGGCGCTCCTGCTCCATGAACATGTGCTCCGTGCGGCAGAGGCCAATGCCCTGCGCGCCGAAGGTCACAGCGCGTTTCGCGTCGCGTGGGTAGTCCGCGTTGGCCCACACGCCCAGGCGGCGATAGTGGTCGGCCCATTCCAGCAGCGTGCGCAGGTCGGTCTCTTTCTCAAAATCGGCATCGACCGTTTTGATGATGCCCGCGAACACCTCGCCGGTATCGCCATCGATGGAGATGTCGTCGCCTTCGTGAATGACGGTATCGGAGCCGACGACGCGGAAGAGGCTTTCTTCCTCGCTGACGCGAATGCCCTCGCAACCGGCCACGCAGGGCAGGCCGAGGCCGCGAGCTACGACAGCCGCGTGGCTGGTCGCGCCGCCGCGAGCGGTCAGAATGCCCTTCGCCACCAGCATTCCATGCACATCATCGGGGCTGGTCTCCGGGCGTACGAGCACCACTCGCGTTCCCGCCTTGCCCATCTGCTCGGCGCGGGTGGCATCGAAGACGGCCTTACCGAAGGCGGCACCGGGCGAGGCGTTGAGACCCTTCGCCAGCAAACGACCATCCTTTGCAGCCCGCTTCTTTTCTGCCTCATCGAAGCGTGGCAGCAGCAGTTGGTAGACCTGGTTGGGATCGACGCGCTTGATGGCCTCCTGTTCGTCGATCAGACCCTCCCGCACCATGTCCACGGCGACCTTGACGGCAGCCTGGGCCGTGCGCTTGCCTGAGCGCGTCTGGAGCATGTAGAGGCGACCCTTCTCAACGGTGAATTCCATGTCCTGCATGTCGTGGTAGTGCTGCTCCAGCCGACGGGCGATCTCCTGGAACTGCTGGTAGACGTGCGGTAAATCCTGTTCGAGGCGGCTGATCGGAGATGGCGTGCGGATACCGGCCACCACGTCTTCGCCCTGCGCGTTCAGCAGGTACTCGCCGTACAAACGCTTCTCGCCCGTGCTGGGGTTGCGCGTGAAGGCGACGCCGGTGCCGCTGTCGTTGCCCATATTGCCGAAGACCATGCTCTGCACATTCACGGCGGTTCCCAGGGTGTGCGCGATCTTCTGGGCGTTGCGGTAGTCGAAGGCGCGTTTGTTGTTCCAGGATGAGAACACGGCCTCGATGGCTTTGCTTAGCTGCTTGTAGACATCGGTGGGGAACGGCTCGCCCGACTCGCGCTCGGCAAGCTGCTTGAAATCCTGCACCATCTTTTTGAGATCGGCGGCGGGAATTTCGGCATCCGTCTTGACTCCCGCACGCTCTTTGTACTCGTCCAGCACCTGCTCGAACTTGCGCGAGTCGATGTCGAGCACGATTTTGCTGAACATCTGGATGAAGCGGCGGTAGGCGTCGTAGGCGAAGCGCTCGTCACCGGTCAGCGCGACGAGACCCTGCACGGTTTCGTCGTTGATGCCCAGGTTGAGGACGGTGTCCATCATGCCCGGCATGGAGAATTTGGCACCGGAGCGCACGGAGACGAGCAGGGGATTGTCTTTTTTGCCAAAGCCCTTGCCCGTCTGCTGCTCAACGATCTTGAGCGCCTCGAGCGCTTGCTGCCACATGCCCTCTGGAAACTGCTTGTGGGCATCGTAATAGGCGTTGCAGGCTTCGGTGGTGATGGTGAAGCCGGGGGGAACCGGCAAACCGGCGTTGGTCATTTCGGCCACGCCTGCGCCCTTACCACCGAGCAGGTCGCGCATCTTGGCGTTGCCTTCGCTGAAGAGGTAGACCCATTTGCGTGGTGACTTCTGTACGGCGTCATCCAGGCCGGAGCGTGTGATCTGTTGCGTCACAAATATCCTCCAAATCCAGTTCTCTACACTTTTTCTAAGGGTTCAGTACAATGCTTTTCGCCCATTGTAAGACCTGCCGTGCCTGTTGCACGTAGCCTCTGGCCTGTTCCGCGCTGATGACTTCATCGGCCTCTTCCGGCGGTGTATCGGCGTAGAAGGCTTCGGGATGGAACGGCGTCAATGCTGCCATGTCCTCTAGAATCTTCTCAGGCGCGTCCACCAGCATACCAAGCTCGCGCAGGTCATGATTGTACGGCATACGACGGCCAAAACGCAGCAAGCTGACCGCTTGCGCGGCCTTCTCTGCCACCTGATTGCAATAATCGACGCAGGCGAAATGTCGTCCCAGATTGAGTTCCAGGCTGGCAGTCGCCATATCCTGCGTGGCCTCGGCAAATAGCCCGAAGGCTCCCTGAACGTCGCTGTCTGGTAGAACATCGCTGTTCTCTTCGTCCGCGTCATCGTCAATATCCAGAAGTCGTTTGCGCGGGATTGGAGGTGTTTGCGCCTGCCCCTCCCCATCGTCCAGGTGGACTTCCTGCAACAGGAGTTGTTCCAGCTCTTCCTGGTTGCTATCGTCAGGTACAGCGTGCATCTGAGACATTGCATCGAATCCTTGTCTGCGCTACATATTCCGTTGTTGGTTGCTGGCATTCCCGGTGAGTGCCAGGGTCTGTCCTTGCCCTTGAAAAATATCCGTGCTTATATTAGTCCTGTCCGC
>DASTKE010000560.1:0-5565 GCA_035716105.1 Ktedonobacteraceae bacterium
TTGAGTACCTCGTTCCTTGTAGGCTGCGGTATGCCCTGCATCGGCAAGCCCGGTCTCCCTCCGCTCTGAGTGGATGTTTCCGCCATACGGTTTCTGCTCCTTATCCATTTCTCTCTTTATCGCACAAAGTGAGCCTTATCCAACTTTTAAATCGTTTTATATGCGAGAACGTTGTTGATGTCTGCATGTGTCCACCCAGGGTACCCCTTGCGGTCGCCCTGGGGTGGGCAAAATGCTTTCATCCCACATTGTACCAGAGTTGAGTTGGAGCGTCGAGGTCTGTGTTATACTTGCCGCGTCAGCAACCCCAGTCCTGAAGGACGGGGCTTGTGAAAATCAAGCCTGATGCTGACCAGCCTTAGTTCGGAAGAACTCCGATACTTGCGAAAACATAGGCACCGGAGGATGGCACCTCAGTCTTCCGCTCTGCGGGTAACGATTAAACAGGCATACGGGGTTGAAGCTAGTGTCGTTGCCAGAGAAAACCGCAAGATATCTTTGGCGAGGGGAACTTCACCTGGGCAACCAGAGACTTTGAGGAGTTGGAAACATGTCATATGTCTTCGTAGTCGATCAACAGAGAAAGCCGCTCGATCCAGTTCATTCCGGCAGGGCCAGATTTTTGCTCAAAGCAGGACACGCCGCTGTGCTGCGCCGCTATCCCTTTGTCATCATTCTCAAAGGTGAGAAGCAGGAGTGTGAACCAGAACCCTTGCTGATAAAGATTGACCCTGGGAGCAAAACAACCGGGTTAGCGGTGGTGAACGATCAAACGGGAAAAGTGGTTTGGGCTGCGGAACTGACCCATCGAAAGGAAACCATCCAGGGGATTCATGTGCGCTACTGCCATCCCTTGCATCGCGCAGATGGATATAGCTATCAGAAAGGGACGTGCGTTTCCTCCCCAGACCTGAAGGTCGGGGTCTCCACGCACGAAGTATGATGATAATAGGAGTTTGTCAAATCACGCTGCACCTGCCGCAGTGCCATTCTTTGAAGGATAAGCGGCAGGTCATAAAATCGGTGATGGCGCGGGTGCGCCACCAGTTTGAAGTGGCGATTGCCGAGGTGGAGGAGCAGGATCGCTGGCAAATAGCCATATTGGGGGTCACATGCGTCAGCAACAGCCGCCAGCACGTTGATGAAGTATTAGGACATGTGCAGCGTTATATAGAAGAGACTCGGCCCGATGTGGTCGTGAGCAACGTTGAAAGCGAAATTATCAATTGGTGAAGAAAATCTATGTCATTGCAACCTGTAGATAGACCGCCATCCATGCCGGTAGAGTCAGTTTCTGTGCTGGGGGTGCGCGTCGACCGCTTAGCGCAGCAGCGGGCGCTGGACGCAATGGAAGAGATGATTGCGCGCTGGCGGGCCAGTGAGAAGACGCTGCGTTGCCAGCAGGTCGTCACCGTCAACTCTGAATTTGTGATGGCGGCACAGCGCAACACCGCTTTTCGTGCGGCCATCAATGATGCCGCACTGGTACTGGCCGATGGCATGGGCGTGGTCTGGGCCACACACTTTCTCGGTGCGCCAGCGCCGGAGCGACTGACCGGCACGGATACGCTGCCAGCGCTGGCAAGTCGCTGCGCGCAGGCTGGTTATAGAATTTACCTGCTGGGGGCCGCGCCGGGGGTAGCGGAAGTTGCCGGGAAGCGCTTGCAGGAACTCGCTCCGGGTTTGCGGATCGCGGGAACCTATGCCGGATCGCCCTCACCAGGAGAGGAGGAGGCCATTATCGAGCGGATATACGAGGCGGGGGCAGATGTGCTCTGCGTGGCCTATGGCGCACCCGCGCAGGAACTGTGGATACACCGCAATCTTGATCGCCTGCCCGTTGCCGTCGCGGTGGGCGTTGGGGGAGCCTTCGACTTTCTTTCCGGTCGCCAGCGCCGTGCGCCGCGCTTGATGCAGCGTATGGGACTGGAATGGCTCTACCGGCTCTACCGCGAACCCAGGCGCTGGCGGAGGATGCTGGCGCTGCCGCGTTTCGCGGTGCAGGTGCTTGTAAAAGGACGAAATATCACATGACGCTTGATGCCAGTACACCTCGTAGCCTTGAAATCACACCCTCACACCTGCATTCGTTGGTCAGCAGCTTTGCTGGCAAGCGCGTGCTGGTGATTGGTGATATGGTGGCCGATGAATATTTGATTGGTCGACCCACGCGCATCTCTCGTGAAGCTCCCGTGCTGATTCTGGAACTGGACGAGGAGCGCACGATGCCCGGCGGGGCATCCAATGTCGCGGTAAATGCCTGTACGCTGGGCGCGGAAGTCTTCCTGGCAGGCGTGGTCGGCGATGATCTCCCCGGTCAGAAGCTGCGCGAGGTCATTAAAGCACTTGGAATGCGCCAGGATGGTCTGGTGACGCATCCGCATCGCCCGACTTCGACCAAGACCCGCATCCTCGCCGGCAGTCCGCAACTTGTGCAGCAACACATAGTGCGTATTGACCGCGTGGATACATCTGAGGTGAGCGAGCCGTACAAAGGTCAGATCATCGACTATATCCAGCAGATGCTGCCCACCATCGACGCTATAGTGCTTTCTGATTATGAGAACGGCGTCATCAGCCCAGATATCATCGAAGGCTGTATTCCACTGGCACGACAACTGAATAAGATCATTGTGGTGGACTCGCACGGCTCGCTCTACCGCTTCCAGGGCGTGACCGCGCTGACGCCGAACCAGCCGGAGGCGGAACTCTCGCTCGGCATGACGATCAGTACGCCGGAACAACTGGACGAGGCCGGGCAGCGCCTGCTGGATGGCTGCCACGCGCAGAGCGTGCTCATTACACGCGGTAGTGAAGGCATGAGCCTCTTTGAGGTAGGGAAGCCGCCGCTGCACCTGCCCATTCACCGGCTCGATCACGCCATCGAAGTCGTGGATACCAACGGGGCAGGCGATACCGTAGCGGCCACCTTCACGCTGGCCCTCACCGTTGGCGCTAGCATGGCCGAAGCCGCCTATCTCTCGAACGCGGCAGCCGCCCTCGCTGTGCGCCGCCTCGGACCCGCCAGCAACACCCCCACCGAATTGATCGGTGCGATAGTATAGGGGAGATGAGGAATCCGGCAACGGGATGAGGCGAATGTAGGGGCGACCCTGGTGGTCGCCCCTACGACTTTCCAACGCGGGGGCGCGTCCCCGTCGCTTCACGTTTGGCAGGGGACTACAGATTGGATTGTATGAACAATTATATGGATGATACGCGACAAAAAATATGGGGCCGCGAGGCGTTGGCGGCTGAGGTACAGAGGCGGCAGCGCGGGGGCCAGCGCGGCGTCTTTACTAACGGCTGCTTCGACCTGCTGCACCTGGGACACGTGCGCTACTTGCAGGAGGCGCGAGCGCTCGGCGATTTCCTGATCCTGGGCCTCAACGACGATGCCGGGGTGCGGCGCTTAAAGGGGCCGGGGCGACCACTGGTGCTGCAGGACGAACGAGCCGAAATTCTCGCCGCTCTGGCGTGTATTGATTATGTGACAATCTTTGATGAGCCGACGGCTGGCCCAATCGTTGCGTCCTTGCAGCCAGCCATCTATGTCAAGGGCGGCGACTATGCCAGCGCTCAGGACGGAATGCCTGACCCAGGCCGCCTGCCGGAGGCAAAGGTTGTGCAGGAGTATGGCGGCAGTGTGCGGCTGATTCCCTACCTGCCCGGACACTCGACAACCGAACTGATCGCGGCGATTCAGCATCTACCAAAGCACTCTTCGTAGGATGGGAGACTTTATTGCATGGCAAAAGATTCTGTGGAAGAACAATCAAAAGCTGAACAAGCACAATCACATATCGAAGCAATACCTGTAGCAAACGCTGGACTGCCCGGAGATGCTGAGGGCAACTTGCCTGAGCCACTGCCAGTTACGGAAGCTTCGCCGGAGATAGCGCAGGCGGCAGAGATAGGAGAGGCCGCGCCGCCCAGCGAGCGGCGACACATTGTCAAATCGGCCTCGCTGGTGATGCTTGGCAACCTGGGCAGCAGCGTGATGGGCATGGTGCGACAGGTCGTGGTGACGGCCCTGGGGCCAGCAATCGCGGGTCCGTTCAACTCCGCGATCCTGCCCGCCCGCACCTTCAATGACTTTCTCATCAATGGCTCGATCAGTGGCGCGTTGATCCCCACCTTCAACGACTATGCCGCGCCTGAGAAACGCGATGAGCTGCGCCGCGTCGTCTTCAGCATCGTCAACTTCGTGCTGATCATCATGGTGGTGGCGTCGATTCTCTACGCGCTGCTGGCTCCGAACTTCGTCGCGTTTCTTGTGCAGGGCTACAAGCCTGATGAACAGAAGCTCGCATTGCAATACTCGCAGATCATCTTCTTCTCGCTGATTGCGCTGGGGCCGTTTGCCGTTCTGCTTTCAGCGCTCTTCGCGCTCAAAGAGTTTGGCTGGCCCGCCTTTGCCACCGCGTCCTATCACATCGGCATCATTCTCGGTGCCATCGTTGGCAGTTTGCTGGGCGAACGTTACTATGGGCATCTTGGGCTGGCCTTTGGCGTCATTGTGGGTGCCTTTGGCGAGATTGCGCTGCTTCTGCCCGGTATGCGCAACCAGCACCTGCGCTACATGTTCGTGCTCGATCTGAAGCATCCAGCGCTGCGGCGCATCGTCAAACTCTACGCGCCTGTTTCCTTCAGTTTCCTGGTGACAATGGGTCTCGTCTTCCTCGACCAGCACCTGGCCTCGCTCACGCGACCCAACGGCGCGGCAAACTACGTCGCCATGACAGCGGCCACGACCCTGATCCAGTTTCCCGTGGGTCTGGTCGCCGCAGCTCTCTCGTTCGCCGTGCTGCCGACGCTGTCCGAACACGCCAGGGCCGGTGATCTAGAGCGCTTCAAAGGCACGCTGCTGCTCGGCTTCCGCCTGGGCCTGCTGCTGATGATTCCCGCTGCCGCCGGGCTGATCGTCCTGCGCGAACCCATCGTCTTGCTGATCTTCAAGCACCACAAAGAAAATGCTGCCGACGCCGCGCTGATCGCTGTTGCCCTGCAAAACTACGCCTACCAGTTGCCCTTTGTCGCCATAGACCAACTGCTGATCGCCGCCTTCTATGCGCGCAAGAACACCATCATCCCGGTCACTGTCTATGTTGTGAGCATCCTGGGCTATCTAGTTGTCGCATTACCCTTCTGGCAGACAATCGGGATGCCTGCGCTGGCCTTCGCCAACACCGTGCAGAACTCGCTGCACGCCATCATCCTGCTGGTGCTCCTGCGCTTCGCCATCGGCTCCATCCACATACGCCAGACGCTGCCCACCGTGCTCAAAATCCTGCTGGCAGCAGCCGCGCTGGTCGCGGTAGCCTGGGGTCTGCAAACCCTCTTCAGCCATATCGCCCTCTTCTCCCTGCAAACCCTGCTCGGTGAACTGCTCACCGTCCTCCTCGCCGGTGGCCTCGCCACCGCCGCCTACCTCGGCTGCATCCTGCTGCTCAAAGTGGAGGAAGTGAGTCTGCTGAAGGGGGCTATATTAGCAAAATTGGGAAGGAAATAAATAACGGAGTAGGAAAACGATGCGGTGAAAACGCGCTCAGGCGCGTTTTCACC
>DASTKE010000561.1:0-4254 GCA_035716105.1 Ktedonobacteraceae bacterium
CTCGCTGGCGGCAAGACCAAGCTGGAACTGGCTCCAGAACGAGGCGATGCTGGTCAACGGGAACCAGAGCAGGTTGATGCTCTGCACGAACAGGAACCAGTCGCCCGGCGAGATGCTATGATTCAGCACGTTCAGCCCACCGAAGTAGACAACGATGTTGGTGCCGATGTTTGCCACCATCACCAGCAATGGAAAGACACCGTTGTAGACGAAGCCCGACCGCACGTTAACCTGGTAAGACTGCTCGTTGATGGTACGAAACTCGTCATACATGTTCTGCTCTTGCCGGAAGTTCTTCGCCACGGTAATACCGCTGATGGCCTCCTGAATGTTGGCGTTGACCCGCGCCCCCGAACGCTGCGAACGCTGCGTGGTGCTCCGGGCAATGCGCCGGAAGCCCAGCGCGATGACCACAATGGCCGGCGCGATGGTCAGAGCCAGCAGCGCCAGATGCCAGTTGCGGAAAAACAGTACAGCCGCAATCAGGAAGAACAGCAGGAACTGACTCAATAAGTTGAGCGTCAATGTTACTACTGTAGCAAAGTCCTCAGTATCTGAAGTAACACGACTGACAATTTTGCCACTGGGAAATTCATCATAAAACGACATATCACGGGCAACGACGGCGGAAAAGGCATCGCTGCGCAGCTTCATCGTCACATCACCGACAGCGCGGGCCGTGAACCACTGGCGAAAGAAATTCGCCGTCCACGAGAGCACCCCCGCCACCAGGATAATCACAACCAGCACCAGAATGGCCTGCATCGTCCGCGAATGGGACAGCGTGTCAAGGCTCTGTGACACCAGGATGGGAAAGGCGGTATCCAGCAGCGAGGTGAGCACGATCAGTCCTGCCACAAACAGCATCAGCTTCAATTTAGGCCTGAAGTAGCCAATGATGCGCGCCACCAACTGCCGGTCAGAATAGTTGCGATCATACGCCTCGGCATCCAGGCCATCCATCAGAAAGCCCATATAGAATTTCTCCTTTTATGTACGCGGGTGGTCAATCAACTCACCTCGATAAATCGGCACCTACGGAACGGTTTCGCTCAATGGGGCTGTTACCGTTTTTGCGTCGTGGTGGGCGAAGATGCGGCGGTAGAGGTCGCAGCGCGCCAGCAGTTCGGCGTGCGTGCCGCTGTCCACCAGTTCGCCCTGGCGCAGCACCAGAATCTTGTCGGCCCAGCGTATCTGCGAGAGGCGGTGGGTGATGAGCAGCGTGGTGCGCCCCTGCAAGAGGCGGCGAATGGCCTTCTGTATCTCATCCTCCGTCGCGCTGTCGATGGCGCTGGTGGAGTCGTCCAGGATGAGGATGCGCGGGTCGGTCAGCAGCGCTCTCGCGATGGCGATGCGCTGGCGCTGCCCGCCGGAGAGCGTCACACCGCGCTCGCCGATCATCGTCTCGTAACCTTCTTTGAAGCCGAGAATGAACTCGTGGGCCTGCGCGTCCTTTGCGGCCTGTTCGAGCGCGGCGCGGTCGACCTGCTGCCCCATGCCGTAGGCGATATTTTCGGCCACGGTGCGCGAAAAGAGGAAGATATCCTGCTCGATGGTCGAGACCTGCGAGCGCAGCGCGTCCAGGCTCCAGGCGCGCACATCCACACCATCGATCAGGATGCGTCCCTCGTCAACATCGTAGATGCGGTTGACCAGCTTTGTCAGCGTGCTCTTGCCCGCGCCCGTCTGTCCCACGATAGCGATAGTCTGCCCCGGCGCGGCGCGGAACGAAACGTTTTTCAGCACAGGAGCGCCGCCATAGCTGAAGCTGACGTTCTCGAAGACGATCTCTCCCGCCATCTTTTCGGCATAACCGCCCTCGTTTTCGTCCAGTTCCGTCTCTTCTCGCAGGATGGTCAGGATGCGCCCGGCCCCGGAAATGCCCAGTTGCAGCAGGCTGAACGTCCAGTTGGCATTGCCAGCCGGGAAGCGCAACATACCCATCAGCCCCATGTAGGCAACCAGTCCGCCGATGGTAAACTGACCGGTGGCGACCAGGAACAGCCCGTGCAGGAAACCTCCGACAAGGGTGATGGCAAGCAGCAGGATAGGCAGGTAACGCGCCTGCACCTTGCCGTTCTCGATATAGAAATTGCGGTAGAGCCACGAGTTGCGCTCGAATTTTCCCTGCTCCTGCTCCTCCTGCGATGTGGCCTTCACCACCTCGATGCCCGCGATGGTCTCGTTCAGACCCGCGTTCATGTTGCCAAACTCTTCGCGCATCCGGTCCGAGACAGGGGCGAGCCTGCGCGAGAAGTGCCGCAGGGCCAGCAGGAAGGCTGCCGTGAAGAGCAGGGGAGCCAGCAACAACTGCCAGTTGAGCGTGGCAATGAAAACAAGCGTCACGGCAAGGCTGGTGAACGAGTCGAGCAGGACATCCAGCCCCGGCACGATCATATTGCTCAATTGCGTCATATCATTGTTGGCACGCGCCATGATGTCGCCCACGCGCTGCCGATTATGAAACGTCTGACTCTTGCCCAGCAGGTTCAGGTACAGTTCATCACGCGCATCACGCGCCACGCGCTTGCCCAGTATCTCGGCAGAGAAGCGGGCGCTCAGATCGAATATACTGGTTACAAGCACGACGACCAGCAGTTCCAGGGCGATAGCGACCAGGCGGCTGTATCCCTGATTGCTGTCCAGCACAACATTGAAGGCCAGTCCAGTCAGAATAGAGACCATAGCAATCAGCGCATTCGCCATAATTGTCCCAACGAAGTAGCTGGCAATAAAGCGTTTATAGCGCAGCATATGCGAAAGAATCCAGCGTATCGGACCTGAGCGATTATAGGTATACTCATCAGCAACAGTAAACTCGCGTTTAGACAAGGAGACCTCCGTAGGTGTTTGAACGGGGAACACCACTCGATGGCACAAAAACAGTTCGTATGCTCATGATAGCATATCATTACTGACACCTTTTGTCAGTTTTTATGGGCTAGCACCCCACGCTTCCCCAGGACACCCGCGAGGGGTGTCCCTACTATACACGACCCGGTCGCACATCTTCGGCGTGCCATAGCGGGTATAGTAGGGACACCCCTCGCGGGTGTCCTGGGGAAAGTTCTTTTACATAGACAAGTGTACCATACTATACCTGACACCCACTGTCATGATTTGTGGTATGCTTTGAAGGGAACACAAATGTTCCATAAACAGACAGACGGAGGTGGATGTTATGCGCGCTGACCGGCTGCTTTCGATTATGATGCTGCTGCAAACGCGAGGGCATATCACGGCCAGAGAGCTGGCGCAACGGCTGGAAGTTTCGGAGCGAACAATTTACCGTGATCTGGAAGCGCTGGGCATGGCCGGTGTTCCCGTCTACACGGAGCGCGGGCCGGGAGGCGGCTGCGTGCTGGCCGAGGGCTACCGCACCGGCCTGACCGGGCTGACCGAGACGGAGGTGCGCACGCTGTTCATGTCCGGCGTTCCGGCTCCATTGACCGACCTAGGTCTGGGCCAAGCGCTGGAGGCGGCGCTGCTCAAGCTGCTGGCCGCGCTGCCCCAGGCCCACCAGCGCAACATCGAGCGCGCCCGCCAGCTTATCCACCTGGACGCGGCGGCATGGAGCTATTCCGAGGAAACCGTGCCTCACCTGCGCACCATCATGGAAGCTGTCTGGCAGGATAGGAAGCTGCGCTTGATCTACCGCAAAACGGGAGGCGAGGTTTCGGAGCGTGTCGTCGAGCCGCTCGGCCTGGTTGCCAAAGCGACCATCTGGTACCTGGTGGCAGCTGTTCCAGACGGCGAATTGCGTGTCTTCCGCGTCTCGCGCATCCAGGAAGCCGAACCAACTGGCGAGTTCTTTGAGCGCTCTGAGAGCTTCGACCTCGCCTCCTATTGGGCGGAAGCCAGTCGCCACTTCGAGTCAACATGGCTGCGCTACCGCACCACCTTGCGCTTCGCCCCCGATATCATCTCCGAACTGCCCTTCATCTTTGGTGAGGGCATCACCACCCTCATCGATCAGGCCGCACCACCCGACGCCGGGGGCTGGATCACCCTGACGCTCTCCTTCGAGTCGTTCGAGACGGCACGCACTCGCGTGCTCGGCCTGGGAACCGATGTTGAGGTGCTCGCTCCACCCGAACTCCGCCAGAGCGTCATCCAGTTCGCCTCCGGCATCGTCGCATTTTACGAGCAAAAATAGGCTTCGCCCTTTGCTGTGAAAGCGTAGATTTTCTTTTTTCGCTGCTATAGCAGCGGAAAAAGAAAATCTACGCTTTCACAGCAAAATCATAACCACAT
>DASTKE010000562.1:0-2710 GCA_035716105.1 Ktedonobacteraceae bacterium
CAGTTCATCGGGTTGTGAGCTGAGCACCATGCGGATCGTCTGCGCTTCCGAGACGACCCGCAGGACGCGATAGGCTTGTTGCATGTTTTCTTTCAATCCTCAGCAGTCTACGAGGACTGCCGCAGCGCCTGTTGCTACAGCTTTTCGGTTGAGCCGGTGCCGCGCAACACGAAGCGCTGAATCTTGCCGGTCGCCGTTTTGGGCAGTTCGGGCAAGAACTCGACCCAGCGCGGGTACTTGAACGGGGCCAGTCGCTCCTTGACATAGCTTTTGAGTTCGTTCGCCAGCGCCTCAGATGGCTCGTAACCCTGGCTGAGCACGATGTAGGCTTTGGGCTTGACCAGCGTGTCGGTATCGAAGTCGCCTACGACCGCCACTTCCAGCACGGCGGGATGCGCGATCAGCGCGGCCTCGACCTCAACCGGCGAGACCCACTGCCCGCCCACTTTCAGCATATCATCTGAACGCCCGCAATACCAGTAATAGCCCTCGGCATCCTGGAAATACTTATCGCCCGTCTGAATCCAGTGTCCATTGATCACATCTTTGGTCTTCTCGTGCTTGTTCCAGTAGTATGCCGTAGTGCTGTCGCCGCGAATCAGCAGGTTGCCGATATCGCCCTGCTCAACCGCGTTGCCGTGCTCGTCGGTAATCTTCGCCTCGTAGCCCGGCACCAGCTTGCCCGTGCTGCCCGGCCTGATCTCTCCGGAGCGGCTGCTGATGAAGATGTGCAGGATTTCGGTGCTGCCGATACCGTCGAGAATCTCCACATTGAAGGTCTTCTCCCAGCGCCGCAGGATATCGGCGGGCAGCGCCTCGCCAGCCGAGACGCAGACGCGCACAGAGGAGAAGTCGAAGCGCCGCTCGGCATCTGGCAGCGCCAGCATACTGGCGTAGAGCGTGGGAACGCCAAAGAAGATGGTGGGTCGATATTGCTCAACAACCTTGAACATGTCTTCGGCCACAGGTCGTCCGGGGTAATGCACCGCGCTTGCCCCGACACCAAAGGGGAAGTACAGGTTGTTGCCCAGCCCGTAGGCAAAGTAGAGCTTCGCGGCGGAAAACGTGATATCATTCTCCTGAATGCCCAGCACGGGTTTCGCGTAGTATTCGGTGCAGTAGACCATATCGTGGTGCAGGTGGACGCAGCCTTTGGGGAAACCGGTGCTGCCCGAACTGTAGAGCCAGAAGGCGCTATCATCCTTGCTCGTATCTGCTGCTACCAGGCTGCTCCCTGCTCGCGCAATCCACGTATCGAAGTCGTGCAGTGTAGCCGTTTCCGCGATGCCCTCCCGTTCCAGGCCCACAACGACCGTGTGCCGCAGGTACTTGAGTTGCGAGAAGATCGGCTGCAGCTGCTTCCACACGGCGGCATGAACGATGAGCACGCGAGCGCGGCTGTCATTGAGCATATAGACGTAGTCGGCGGGCCGCAGCGAAGTATTGATGGGAACAGGCACCGCGCCCATTTTGATGCCGCCGAAGAAGCTGGCGGCGAACTCCGGCGAGTCGAGCAGGAGCAAGGCCATACGCTGCTCCATGTCGAGGCCCAGTTCGAGCAAGCCATTGCCCACGCGGTTAGCAAGCTCGGTCACTTGCGCGTAGGTATAGGCTTTCCCATCATAAAAAATAGCTGGCTTGTCACCGCGCCCCTCGCTGATATTGCGGTCGAGAAACGCCAGCGCCACGTTGAACTGATCCGGTACGACGACGGAAGGCATGGTTATCATAAGCACACCTCTTTCCTGCACAGTATGGATACTCGATAAATTGCTGTACCACCCGATAATTGCTTCCATTACCAACAATGGGCCTCATAGCTCATCCTAGTATAGCAGATATCACATATTCCCGTCACGGAATTTTTGATTCATTTAGATTTCGATGAAGGTGAAAATTGCTAGCAATTTTCACCTTCATCGAAATCTAAATGAATCAAAAATTCCTTATTGCCCTCGCGCCCGTGGATGGGGGAGTCGGTCAGGCCGAGGACGCGGAAGGGCGTGTGCAGGGGAATCCACGCCTGAAGCTCTTGCAGGACACGAGCATGAACCTCCGGGTTGGTAATTACGCCCGCGCCGCGATCCACCTCAGCCTTGCCCGCCTCGAACTGCGGCTTGATCAGCGCCACAATCCAGGCATCAGGGGCCAGCAGCGGCACCAGCGCGGGCAGCACAAGACGCAGCGAGATGAACGAGACATCGATCACAACGGCCTGGATGGGTTCCGGCAGGCTGCTCAGATGACGAATATTGGTATTCTCCATCACCACCACGCGCTCATCGTTGCGCAGCGTCCAGGCCAACTGCCCATGTCCGACATCGACGGCATAGACGCGCTTCGCTCCGCGCCGCAGCAGGAGATCGGTGAAGCCGCCCGTCGAAGCTCCAACGTCGAGCGCGACCAGCCCCTCTGGATTCAGGCCGAAGGTATCCAGCGCCTTTTCCAGCTTCAGCCCACCCCGGCTCACATACTTCAGTTCTTCCGGCGTCTCGGCCAACCGGCACTCTGCCTCCAGCGGGATCATCGTCCCCACCTTGTCAACCACGCGGTCGCCAACATAGACCTGCCCGGCCATAATCAAGGCTCGCGCCCGTTCCCGGCTCGGTGCCAGCCCGCGCCTCACCAGCGCGACATCCAGCCGCTCCTTATTCCTCGCCATTCATCTATCCTACAAAACGAAGATTGACAACGGAACCACGTAGGTGCC
>DASTKE010000563.1:0-2950 GCA_035716105.1 Ktedonobacteraceae bacterium
GCCGGGGAGGAGAGCCATGCGCTACCTGAGTGTCTTGCCGCGTTTTCTGCTAAACCTGACGTTTCCGGTCCGGCTGGCAATAGCCATTTGCTCTGTCCTCTTTGTCTTGCTGGTCTATATCCTGATGGGGTCGGCACGCAATCCGAGCATTCTGGCCATCCCAATCGCACTGATTGCCTGGATTTTCGGTATGCGAGGTGTCTTTTTCAGTATCCCCCCGATGTTCGTGATCTTGTGGGGCTATTTCAGTATTCACTTTCATACCTTGTTCCTGCCCCACCCGTATCTGATCTCGTTTCTTGCCGGGACGCTGGCTCTACTGGTCATCGGCCTGCTGATTAGCTCCCAGCGCGACTCGCTGGATTTGTCCGATGCCGCCCGGCGACAGATCAGCCTGGCCTACGAACAACAACAGCGTCTGAACCAGCAAAAGGATCAATTCCTTCAGAACGTCAACCACGAACTGCGCACACCCCTCACCGCCATCTACGCCTATATCGAGACGCTGCTGGATCACGGCGACAAGCTGGACGATGAGATGCGCACCGACTTCCTCAAACACGCCATGTATTGCTGCGATGAACTGCAATTGCTGGTCAACAACGTGCTGAATACCTTACAAATGGATTACGCGAAAGAGCACCTGAACCTGGAAAAACTTTCTGTTGCCGCCACTGTAGATGAGGTGTTGACCCATACCGAACCTAGAAAATTGCGGGAATACAACGTTGCTCTGGATATCCCTGAGCAGCTTGTCGTCCTGGCAAATTCTCAGTACCTGCGGCAAATTCTGCGCAATCTGCTCTCAAATGCCTTCAAATACACGCCTGCCGGAACATCCATTACGATCAGCGCCTCGCTTTCCAGCGGCTCTCTCTCGCGGGAGCAGGCGCAGCAGGGTGCCGAGGTCTGTATCCGGGTGAAGGATGCCGGGCCGGGTATTCCTCTAGACGAACTTCATCTGCTCTTCGGTCAGTTCGTGCGCCTGAAGCGCGACATCTCCGGTACTGTGCGCGGCACCGGCCTCGGCTTGCATATCAGCCAGCAACTGGTGGAAGCCATGCACGGGCGTATCTGGGCTGAAAGTAGCGGTATCCCCGGTGAAGGCACCTGTTTCTCTTTCACCCTCCCCGCCGTCCTGCCCATCAGCCCGGCACCCAACCCACAGGAGATGGAGCGCGATCAATCGGCCCCTACAGGTTCGCATTCCTGGCGAGTGTTCTGAACCGAAGCACCAGCAGGAGCCGTGAGAGATATAGAGGGTTGGTCGAGTGCATACCCATATGTTTCAAGGGAGAAAGCTATTATGACAGTCGATACACATGCCGCTAACGGAAATCCCGCTCTTATTCTCGCGCTTGATATCGGCACCTCCTCGGTGCGGGCCATGCTCTTTGACGCGAGCGGTGCCGCGCTGCCGCAGATGAACTCGCAGCACAGCTACGACTTGCTCACCTCGAACGAGGGCGAAGTGGCGGTTGACGCCGATATGCTGGTGGAACTTGTTGCCCATTGCATCGACGAGTTGCTTGCTATGGCTGGCGAGCAGGTGAAGAACATTGTGGCTGTAGCTGCCGACACCTTCTGGCACAGCCTTGTGGGCGTCGATGCGCACAATAAAGCCATCATGCCGCTTATCACCTGGGAGGATACACGCCCGCACGATGCTGCCGAGGAACTGCGCCAGCAACTGGACGAGCAGGCCATACACGAGCGCACCGGCGCGACACTGCACGCCAGCTACTGGCCCGCCAAGCTGCTCTGGCTCCAGCAGACGCAGCCCAATGTCTTCAATCGCGCCTTGCAATGGCTCTCCTTTGGCGAGTACCTGCACCGGCAATTACTGGGGCATTCCGTCTGTAGCCTTTCAATGGCCTCTGGCACAGGCATGTTGCTTACCCGCCAGCGTGCGTGGGATCTGCAACTGGCGCAGTTCCTGCACGTGCGCCCCGATCAATTGCCCGCCCTCGGCGATGTGCGCGACGGCATCCAGGGTCTGCTTCCAGCCTACGCCTCGCGCTGGCCTGTGCTAAATAGCATCCCCTGGTTCCCCGCCATAGGTGACGGCGCGGCTGCCAACGTCGGTTCTGGCGCGACCAGCACTGAGCGTTGGGCGCTCACTGTTGGCACTTCAGCGGCTATCCGCGTCGTCGTCTCCCCCGATGAAACCACTCCGCCACCGGGACTCTGGCTCTATCTCGTGGACGCGCAGCGCGGCCTGCTCGGTGGTGCCTTGAGTGAGGGCGGCAACCTCTTCGCCTGGCTGGAGCAGACGCTGCGCGTTCCACGCCTGCCAGAGGTCGATATCCAGGTGGAGGATATGCAGCCGGACGCGCACGGCCTGACGATCCTGCCTTTCATCTCAGGTGAACGCAGTCTGGGCTGGCACGCCGATGCCCGCCTCACTATCTCCGGCCTCAATGTAGGAACAAAGCCGCTCGACATCATGCGCGCCATGATAGAAGCCCTGGCCTACCAGCTCGACGCGGTCTTCGAGCGCGTCAACTCAGCTGTGGCGAAACGCGAAATCGCGCCTATGATGATTGGCAGTGGCGGCGCGCTGAATGGCTCGCACACGTTGCAACAGGTGATCGCCGATACGCTGAACACGCCCCTGCACCTCTCGCTGGAGCACGAAGCCTCCGCACGCGGCGCAGCCTTGCTCGCCCTCGAAGCCCTGAACATCATCTCCAACATAGACGACATGCCGCTCGACCTCGCCCCCCCCATCCAGCCCGACGCCACCCACCACGCCCTCTACGAACGGGGTATGCAGCGTCAATTAAAGCTGTACCGGGAGATTCTGGGGAACATGTAGGGACCTGTTACGTCAAGCGCGGGTCATTCGTGTAACATACGGTATTAACCTGTACGTATAAACGTAGGGACGCAATGATGAAGGTTGGCAAAATAATCTGGATACGAAACGCCTGTAGGGGCCGATTGATCG
>DASTKE010000564.1:0-2540 GCA_035716105.1 Ktedonobacteraceae bacterium
GGGCAGCAGCGGCTCGCGCTCAGATTGCCGCTGTTTCACGGCAGCCGTCACCTGCTCGCGCAATTGCTGGAAGCCATCTTCCAGCAGCGTGGAGAAGGCGTCGTCCTTGTCACGAAAATGCAGGTAGAAGGTTCCCACACCGACATCGGCCAACTGCGTGATCTCAGCGATACTGGCATCGTGATAGCCGCGTGCCGCGAACACTTGCCGTGCGGCAACCAGCAGTTCCGCTCGTGTCCGCGCCCGTTTGCGCGACATTCGCGGCTGTCCCTCGTACTCGTGTGTCTGTGAATTATCATTCATAACTGAATGATAATTCACTTTTCACCAAAAGTCAAGGGTGTAGGTGGGCAAAACAGGATGAAATATTGCGGAAGGAACATGCAATGCTCAGGCATTGCATGTTCCTTCCGCAATATTTCATCCTGTTTTCTAAAAAGGCTTTCGGGCGTGATATGCTATAGGAGGACAGAATGCAGTAGCATGATGCTTAAACATGTGAAAGGCATTTGCATGATAGATAAACAACCGGAATCGTTCAGAAGGCGGCTTGCGTTCCTTTTCATGTTGTTGGGGTTGCCTGTCGTAGCGAAATCGATAGATCGACAGGTGCCGACGGTGGTAGCCGGGCAGGCTGAGTCGAATCGCTTCCTGCTCCAGGTGGTGCAGCCGGGTCTGGCCGGCCTGATGGACGGCTCGGTCTCCACGCTCGCGCCTATTTTCGCCACGGCTTTCGCCACGCACAAGCCTTTCACAGCCTTCCTGGTGGGCATGGCGGCGGCCACAGGGGCGGGCATCAGTATGGCCTTTTCGGAGGCGCTCTCGGACAATGGAGAGCTGACGGGGCGCGGCAACCCTGTCTTGCGCGGCTCGATCACCGGCTTCATGACCTTCCTGGGCGGGGCAGGACATACGCTGCCCTTCCTCGTCCCCAATTTTCACCTTGCCCTCGTCGTAGCCTACGTCGTCGTGGCTATCGAGCTGATTGTGATTGCGGCCATTCGCCACACCTTCTTCGGCACAAGCTGGCTGCTCTCCATCCTGCAGGTCGTCGGCGGAGGCGTCCTCGTCTTCGCCGCCGGCTTCATCTTCGGTAGCGCGTAGGGGCAAAGGTGCCCCAGGCCACCCGCAAGGGGACAATGCCATTCAAATAAGAAGCAGGTCTCGATGTGCGATACTGAAGGTATGACTCAAAACCACTATCTTCAGTTGAAACAAGGAGACCTGCCATGCCTTTCAAACTACAGCAGATTCCCGACGAAAGCAAGTTCGCGCACGCCCTGCGCTTTCCTTTGTTGGAGAAGTACTACCCGCGAGAGCTGGTCGCTGACCTCTTGAGCCAGTGCCGAGCCTGGGAAGTGCGCGAGCGCAAGCTCTCGCAGCTGCTCATCGTCTACTACATCATTGCCCTCTCGCTCTTTCGCCAATGCAATGTGACCGAAGTCTTTGCTCATTTGGCTCGCGGGCTGCGTTGGCTCTGGCCAGACCCCAGCATCGCCTTGCCGACCGGCGGCGCGTTGACCGCCCGACGGCAGAGCCTGGGCATCGTGGTGCTGCGCCAACTCGTGCGGCGCTGCTGTCGTCCGTTGGCCACCAAAGCCACCAAAGGAGCCTTCGGCCTGGGCATGCGGCTGATGGCCATTGATGGCACCCTCGATGAGGTTCCCGATACCCCCGCCAATGCGCTGCACTTTGGCCGCTTGAGCACTGGCACAAATCAGAGCGCCTATCCGCAGGTGCGCTGCCTCTATCTGCTCGAAGCGGGCACCCACGCCATCATCGATGCCGTCGCCGCTCGCTGTAAAGCCAGTGAGCAAGACCTCTCTCACTGCTTGCTGCGCTCGATGGAACCGGAGATGTTGGTGATGAGTGACCGCAACTTCCTCTCGGTCAACTGGCTCGCCTCGGTGCAGCAGCGCGGGGCGCAGGTACTCTGTCGACTGGCTGCCGGTCTCTTCACCCAGCGCAGTCGCACGCTCTCTGACGGCTCCTATCTCGTGACCTTGCACCCGAAAGGACAAGAGGCGCTGACCATGCGCATCATCGAGTATGACCTGCATCCCCTCGTGGCGGCGGATCTGGCGCTGCTGCCCACCTCACGCAATGCCAATCCGGCCAAACCCGGCAGCGCGCATCGCTTGCTCACCACCATGCTTGACCCCGAAGAAGCTCCGGCCCTCGAGCTGATCGAGTTGTACCATGAGCGCTGGGAAATCGAACTGAGTATTGAGGAGATCAAAATCCATCAACGGCTCAGTCCTCAACCCCTGCGCAGCAAGTCGCCGGAGTTGCTCTACCAGGAGTTCTATGGCCTTTTGCTGGCTCATTCTGCCATCCGGGCTTGGATGCATGAAGCCGCCGTGCATGCCGATCTGGACCCCGATCGTCTCAGCTTCACCCACGCCATGCACGTGCTGGATACCGCCAGCTATGAGTTTGCCATCACCGATGCCAGCCAGTGGCCCCAGCTCAGGCAGCGCTTGCTGGCCGATCTCTGCGAACCCAAGTTCCTGCTGCCCCCTCGCCGCTTGCGCTTCTGT
>DASTKE010000565.1:0-11994 GCA_035716105.1 Ktedonobacteraceae bacterium
CAGTACCGACAGCGGGAGATCGTAGATACGAGAGTGGAAGTAGTGCCGCAAGACACCATCCCGCATGTTGTGTAAAGGCCAGCAGTAAGCAAGCAGGCCCAGACGCAAAGCAGATGCCAGCTCGCTCCAGGAGCTGACAGCGTGCCATGAAAAATTGGCCCAGACATGTCATTCTGAGCGCCGCGAAGAATCTGGTGCCGCTTCGCTTGAGCACGTGGCTCACGGAGATTCTTCGCGGCGCTCAGAATGACATGCGAGAGGCTCTTTTTTATGGCTTGCCATGAGAAACGCTCGCCGACGTGTCATTGTGAGGGCAGCGAAGCATCTGGTGCCGGTTCCCGCGACCAGGTAGCTCACTGAGATGCTTCGCTGCCCTCAGCATGACATGCCAGAGGCTCTTTTTTATGGCAAACGATGGTCAGGCAGCTCGTTTCGGTCGTGAAGGCATCGATCTGATCGGTGCGCTGCCGCTTGGGAATGGCGCTCATGACGTTGCTTGTGGACCAGGCAGGCAGCGCTGGCGCAGCGTGGCGGGAAACAGGGCCGAGACCGCCGCCAGGAGACTCCCTCCTTATTGATTGCGTTGACTCAGATTGGCTCCCGGATAGATGGCAGCGATGCCCATTTCTTGCCTATACCGCCCTCCCGTTTTGCGATTGATGCCGATGCCTTCGCGCTGCATCTGAGCGGCGATGCAACGGGCTCCATAAACGGAAGATGACAGAGAGCCAATTTTTTCTAGAACCATCATAGTATCGTTACCCTCTCGCCTATCCCAGGAGCAAATTTTACGCTCGCTTAACATATCCATGAAGCACGGTTAACATATCCATAAAGAAAGGTTAATAGAGGAGTGGTAAGGTTGGAGCGTGATGGGTACAGCTCTGAGTATCGCTGCTACCCAGAGAAACAACGCATCTTCGATCGCGTAGGAAAGCGAGGGAAATCATGATACTTCAAGGAACGCGCCGCTTCTGGACGCAGGTGCTGACCATCGCCCTGATCGGCCTCACCCTGCTTCTGACGGCCTGCGGAAGCTCGACCTCTACCGGCTCCGGGACGGGCAGCGGGCAAAGCTGCCCTTCAACCAAACAGCTCAACGGTGCCGGATCGACCTTTGACAATCCACTCTTCTCCAAATTGTTCTCGGTGTATCCGACGGCCAGGTGCGGGGCCAACGTCAACTACCAGTCGGTGGGCAGCGGAGCTGGCATCAACGACTTACTGCAAGGCATTGTGAACTTTGGGGCTACCGATGCGCCGATGACCGACACCCAGCTGGCTTCGAGCACGAAGGGCCAGATCATTCACATCCCGGTGACGATTGGAGCCGTGGCCATCTCCTACAACCTGTCTGGCGTCTCCGGTCATCTCAATTTGACCGGGCCAGTGATCGCCAACATCTTCCTGGGTACGGTCAAGTTCTGGGATGATTCGTCGATCAAGGCGCTCAACTCCGGCGTCAGTTTGCCCCACGAAAGCATCACCGTCGTGCATCGCTCCGATGGCAGTGGCACAACCGGCATCTTCACCCATTACCTCGGCGTGGTCAGCCCGGACTGGCAGTCGAAAGTGGGGGCGGGTACCACTGTCAACTGGCCGACCGGCGTCGGCGGCAAAGGCAACGCCGGGGTAGCCGCCCAGGTCAAGTCGACGGCAGGAGCCATCGGCTACAACGAGCTGGCTTATGTGCTTGCCAACAATATGCAGTACGCCGCTGTGCAAAATGCCAACGGGAAAAACGTGCTCCCCTCGGTTGACAGCTCGAGGCAAGATGCCGAGGCGATCACGACCATTCCCGCCGACCTGCGTTTCTATATTGTCAACGCGCCCGGTGACGGCTCCTATCCCATTACTGGCTTCTCCTGGGTGGTCGTCTACCAGAATCAGAGCAATACCGACAAAGGCCAGGCGCTGGCGAACCTGCTCTGGTGGATGACGCACGACGGGCAGCAATACTCGACGGCGCTCAACTATGTGCCGCTGCCCTCTTCCATCGTCAGCAAAGATGAGGCGCAGATCCAGTCGCTGAAGTGTGGCTCAAGCGCCTGCTATAAGAGTTCCTAGCTGCTCTTTCCCGCTGTGTTCGCTCCGTCGTCCTGACTCTGCAAGCACAGTGGGAAGATCCTCCTCGTCCTGCGGTACACGGCAGTCCTGCGTGTGCCGGCGGGTGGCAGGGGCATGAAAGGGTGGGGTATATGCAACAACCGATTTCTGCCTCACAAGCTGTCGGCTTGCGCGAGCGCAGTACGAATTGGGCGATTGCCCGCTTCGGCAGACGACCGGCGGATGTGTTCTTTCGGGGTCTCACGATGCTCTTTGTGCTGATCGTGCTGGCTCTGGTGATCGGCGTCGCCCTGGTGTTAGTCATCAGCTCCTGGCCGACGATCACAGCCTTTGGCTTCCGCTTTCTGGCCAACCAGGCCTTTGATCCCGTTCACAATACCTATGGTGTGCTGCCCGCGATCTTTGGGACGCTGTTGACCTCGGCCTTTGCTTTACTGTTTGCCATCCCTCTTGGGTTGGGTGCCTCCATTTTCATTGTGGACTTCTGTCCACGCCCGCTGCGCGTCCCGCTCGCCTTCTTTTCCGACTTACTGGCTGCGGTTCCCAGCGTCATTTTCGGCCTCTTTGGCTTTCTTGTCCTGGCCCCCTGGCTACAACTGAGCGGCGAACCCTGGCTCAAGCAGCACCTGGGCTTTTTGCCCTTCTTTCAGGGGCAGATGCAAGGGGTGGGCTTACTGGCCGCCGGCATGATCCTCACCATCATGGTCCTACCCCTCATTATCGCGGTCTCCCGCGAGGTGATGCTGACGGTCCCCAGGTCGCAGCGCGAGGCATTGCTGGCGCTGGGAGCCACGCGCTGGGAAGTGATCCGCTACGCGGTGCTGCCCTTCTCGCGGGTTGGCATCCTGGGCGGCATTATCCTGGCACTGGGACGGGCGCTGGGCGAGACGATGGCGGTGACGATGGTCATTGGCAACCAGGCCACCCGCCCTGGCTTGAGCCTGTTCAATACGGGCTACACACTCTCCAGCGTCATCGCCAACCAGTTCGGCGAGGCGACGCCCGGACTTTTCCTCTCGGCGGTCATTGAGGCTGGTCTCATCGTCTTCGTCATCACCTTCATCACGAATTTCCTGGCTCGCTGGCTCATGAGCAGCCTGGAGCGCAAGGGAGGAGCGCGTCTATGAGCACCACCCTCCGCAGCGAACAGCAACGCACGACCAATCCGTTTCAGCCGCGCCCCTCGAGACGCGAGACGCAGCGGCAGGCTGCCAATAGCGTCGTCATCGCGCTCTGCGTGCTCTTTGCCATCTTTGTCGTGATTGTGCTGGTGTATCTGATCGTCTACGTCTTGAAGCAAGGGATTGCCTACCTCAACCTGGATTTCTTTACGCAACTGCCGACCCCCAATGGAGAACCGGGCGGCGGCATGGGCGAGGCCATCCAGGGGACGCTAATCCTGGTCGGGTTGGCAACACTCGTCGGCGTTCCCCTGGGACTGTTCACCGCGATCTATCTCGCCGAATTTGGGCGGGGACGTTTCGCCACCGTCGTGCGTTTCCTGGTCGATCTGCTCAACGGCGTGCCGACCATCATCTTCGGCCTCTTCGTCTGGGTGCTGATCGTGATTCCCCAGCAGTCCTTCTCGGGCCTCTCCGGCGGAGTGGCCCTGGGCATTATCATGATCCCGATTGTCGCTCGCACAGCGGAGGATGTGTTGCGGCTGGTACCCCAGGAGCTGCGCGAAGCCTCACTGGCGCTTGGAGCAACGGAGGCCCGCACGATTGTGCAAGTGGTTATCCCGGCAGCGCTCAATGGCATTATCACCGGGATTGTATTGGCGATGGCACGGGTGGCCGGGGAGACAGCTCCGCTGCTCATGACGGCCTTTGGCACCACGTTCTGGAGTACCGATGTGACTCAACCGATGGACGCGCTCACCTTGCGTATTTTCAATTTCACCTTGAGTCCATACCCGGTGCAGGTGAACCAGGCTTTTACCGGCTCCTTCGTGCTGATCCTGCTCATTGTGCTCGCCTCGTTTGCCGTGCGCTGGGCCACCGGCGGCTTTAAGCGGCGTTTCTAAGGCACAGGCACACGGAGAAATGCACGGAAAAGAAAGGAAGTAACGAGCCATGTCCTTTACGGTGAACCATCTCAACGCCTGGTACAGGTCGAAGCAGGCGCTTCATGATATCAATCTCTCGTTTGAGCCGCGCAGCGTCACGGCGATGATTGGGCCGTCAGGCTGCGGGAAATCGACCTTTGTGCGCTGCCTCAATCGCATGCACGAAGAACTCCCGGACGCACGCGTGAGCGGTGAGGTGCGCGTGGATGGCTTCGACATCTACGCCCCTTCCAGCAAACCGAGGCATGTGCGTCAGTATATCGGCATGGTTTTCCAACAGCCTAATGTCCTGCCCAGTCGCTCCATCTTCGACAACGTGGCAATGGGGCCGCGCCTCAACGGCCTGGCGGAGGGCAAGGCTCTGCGGGCGCTGGTGGAGCAGAGTCTGCGGCAGGCGGTGCTGTGGGACGAGGTGAAGGACAAACTCGATGCCCAGGCAACGCAGCTGTCGGGCGGACAGCAACAGCGGCTCTGCATTGCCAGGGCGGTGGCGAACCAACCACGCATCGTCCTGATGGATGAGCCTTGTTCGGCCCTCGATCCCATCTCGACCCTGGAAGTCGAGGAGCTGATCCGCCAGCTCAAGGAGTCCTATACGATTATCCTGGTGACGCATAACATGCAGCAGGCAGGCCGCGTGGCCGACCACACTGTCTTTTTTCTCAGTGGAAGAATGATCGAGGAAGGCGTGACATCGGAACTCTTCTCACATCCACAGCGCAAGGAGACAGAAGACTACATTGCAGGACGCTTTGGATGATACTGAATGCACCGGCGGGGGAAGTACCCGGGCGACGGTCGCCAGAGATCGAACAACTTCCTTCTGCCGCGATGGGTGAAAAGCAATGAGGAGGATACCATCATGAGACGTACCATACCACCTCCTATCGAGGGAAACCAGCCGCTGCCCGAAGGAGCGAATATCTTCTCTCGCAAGGTGGCCCGCAGTGGACACATCTCCTTTGAGGGCCGTCCCTACTTCATCAGCAAGGCACTGGCTGGCCGCTATATCCGGTTGGTGGTGCTGGCCGACCGGATGATCGTGGATACCGCTATTCCGCTGCACAAAGAATACTCGCTTGGATAGGAGCCTACCCGTCCAAAGAGAAAGGAGATCGTGCGGGAATGGAAATCAATGTCGATAAGGGCAGCCAGCGGCTGCAGAGAAGAGGGGGCGAGATGGCTCAGAGGCAGGAATCAGAGCTGCCGCACGCCCTACACATTCAGATCGGAGAAGATGCGCTCACCGCCAATCCGCAGGCCCCCGTCAAAGTGGATACGCATCGGGTAAACTTCTTCTATGGCACCAGGCAGGCACTCGCCGATGTGACGCTGCCCATTCACGAGCGGCAGGTGACGGCGCTCATCGGGCCATCGGGCTGCGGCAAAACCACCTTTCTGCGCACGCTCAACCGCATGAGTGACCTGGTGGCCGGGGCGCGCATTGAGGGAAAGGCGATGCTCGATGGCGAGAACATATACGCGCAAAGCATCGACGTGGTGCGTCTGCGCCAGCGGGTCGGAATGGTTTTCCAGCGTCCCAACCCTTTCCCCTTTTCGATCTACGAGAACATCGCCTACGGCTTACGCCTGCAAAAGAAATCGGGGAACGAGATCAGAGAGGCGGTGGAGCAGAGCCTGCGGGGGGCAGCGCTCTGGGACGAGGTCAAGGACCGGCTCAAGGCACCGGCGCACGGTCTCTCGGGTGGGCAGCAGCAGCGGCTGTGCATTGCCCGGACGATAGCGGTGAACCCCGAAGTGCTGCTCATGGACGAGCCCTGCTCGGCCCTCGACCCGATCGCTACACTCAAGATCGAAGAATTGATCACCGAACTGAGCCGGGACTATACGATCGTCATCGTGACCCACAACATGCAGGAGGCGGCTCGCGTCTCCCACTACACCGGCTTTTTTCTGAGTGGTAGGCTCATCGAGTTCGCGTCCACCGTGCAGCTCTTCGAACACCCGCGCAAAAAAGAGACGGAGGACTACATTAGCGGGCGCTTTAGCTAATTCAGCCGGAGGCGTCGGCCTTGCCCCGGCGTAGCGAGAGGAACAAAGGAACAGGGCTGACTCCTCTTGCATATCTCTCCTCATTTTGATTACAGCTAAATCACAATGCGCCCATCTTTCAGAAAGAGCGTGTCATCTACCCAGACCTCGCCGCCGTTGCGCAGATCACACACCATGTCCCAGTGCAGTGCCGATTGATTGACACCGCCCGTCTCAGGATAGCTGGCTCCCAATGCCATGTGGATCGTACCGCCCATCTTTTCATCAAAGAGGATGTTGCGCGTATAACGGTCGACACGTGCGTTATTGCCAAAGGCGAATTCACCGAGGTAGCGTGCGCCCGCGTCGATGTTCAGCATCTGCTCCAGGAAAGCCTGCCCCTGGCGAGCGCTGGCCTCTATCACCTTACCCTCACGGAAAACCAGGCGCACACCTTCGATGGCGTGACCATCATACGACGATGGCACGTCAAACTGGACGACGCCCCGCGCGCTCTGCTCAATGGGGCCGGTAAAAAACTCGCCACTGGGAAAATTGCGCTTGCCATCGCTGTTGATAAAAACGCGGTCGGCGATAGAGAGCGTGAGGTCGGTTCCAGCGCCGAGGATATGCACTTTTTTATGTCCCACCAGCCAGTCGACCAGCCGCTGCTGTTGCACCGAAAGCTCCTTCCAGCGAGCGATGGGATCGGGGTCGTTCAGAAAACAGACATCGAAAACAAACTCCTCGAAGTCGTGCAGGGACATATCGGCGTCCTGGGCATAGGCGGGGGTGGGATAGAGCGTTGAAGCCCAGCGGTAGGTGCCTTCCTGCTCGCGCTGCCGCAGTGCCTTTCCCACCGTCCGATACGCCACACGCCGCTTGCCCAGGCGCGCCCCATCGACGCTATCGAGCGCCCTGGTATTGCTCCTCGCGGCAATCGAGAGCCGGGCATCGACATGTTCCGCCAGAGCGACCATCGTGGGCGGCAGCCAGGTAAGCTGTTGCTCGCTCCCCTCCTTCAACAAAATCTCCTCGAGCGACTCCAATTCGAGCGAAACCAGCGGCTGGGCACCAGCACGCAGCACCTCGCGATACACCGCCTCCACCAGAGGAGCGGCTAGCGGAGTCGTGTGAATAGCAACGGTTTCGCCGGGTGCAAGATGCAGCGAATAATGCACCAGCGTGTGCGCCCAGCGTTCCAGACGAATATCTTGCATACCTATCTACCTTCTAACTACATACGAAGAGAGCCAGACAGGCAGGTACGCCGCGGCGTACCTGCCTGTCTGGCTCTCTTCCCTGAGAATTACGCCCGGCTGGCGGCGCTGGCGATGGCGCGCCGCGCCATTACCTGGGCCATCTGGCCGCGGTAGGCTTTGGAGCCGTGAATGTCCTCGATCAGGTCGAGACCCTCAGAGGCGTGGCTGGCTGCTTCGGCGATGGTCGCCTCATCCAGCTTCTTGCCGACCAGAGCCGCTTCCACAGCGCTCGCTCGTGTGGCCTTCGTCCCCGCGCCTGTGATGACCACGCTGGCGGAGGTGCAAACACCATCGCCATCCAGCGTGATGACCGCAGCAGCCCCTGCGACGGCGTAATGCGAAGCCTTGTTGGCCAGCTTCGAGTACGCGCTGCCAGTGCGGGCGGCAGGCTTGGCGAAGCGCAGCTCCGTCAGAACCTCGTCTGGCTGAAGGGCTGTCTCGAACGCGCCCTTGAAGAAATCGTCGGCCTTGACGGTGCGAACACCGTTGGGGCCTTGCGCCAGGATATCGGCCTTGAGCGCCAGGACGATACCGGGCATATCAGCCGAGGGGTCGGAGTGGGCGACGCTGCCACCAATGGTACCCCGATTGCGCACCTGTGGATCGCCGATCGTCTCCGTTCCTTCCGGCAACACCGTGAAGGACTGAGCGATCACATCCGAAGTCTCGATGGCGCGATACGGCGTCATAGCGCCAACGGCTACCGCGCCGTCCTCTTCGCGGATATACGAAAGGCCGGAAACTTTGCCGAGGTCGACGATGTGGCCCGGCATTGAGAGCCGCAATTTCATCGACGGGATCAGGCTATGCCCACCCGCCAACAGCTTGGCTTCATCTCCAAACTGCTGGAGGAGCGAGATCGCCTCATCCACCGAGGTCGCGGAATGATACTCAAATGCTGCTGGTACAGACATGGTATATTCTCCTTCTTAACCCTACTTACTGCTGGTGAATGAGCTGCCAGAGCTTCTCCGGCCTGTACGGCATATCGACATGAGCGAGGCCCAACGCATCGGCTATCGCGTTCGCCACCGCCGGGGTCGAGCCGATGGTACCGGCTTCACCCACGCCCTTGACGCCCAGTGGGTTTACCGGCGTCGGCGTCACAGTGGAGTCCGTCTCGAAGTGCGGCAGTTCGTTGGCGAACGGCATAGCGTAGTCCATCAGGGTCGCCGTGAGCAACTGACCATCTTCACCGTAGACCACCCCTTCAACCATCGCCTGACCAATACCCTGGGCAATTCCACCATGCACCTGTCCCTCAACGATCATCGGGTTGAGCTGGCGTCCGCAGTCATCGACTGCCACAAAGCGTTTGATCTCTGTCTCGCCCGTCTCCCTGTCAATCTCCACGACGCACACATGGGTACCGAAGGGGAAGACGCATGCCTCTGGCTCGAAGAAGACCGTCGTCTCCAGACCAGGTTCGATGCCGGGAGCAAGGGTGTTGGAGAGATTGGCCGTGGCAGCGACATCGGCGAAGGACACCGCCTTCTGCGGAGAACCGGCCACGGAGAAATTTCCATCCTCCAACGTCACATCGGACGGGCTGGCCTCGAGCATGTGCGCAGCGATCTGCTTCATCTTTTCCTTGAGCCTCTGCGCCGCCTGGAACACTGCTGTGCCACCAACAGCGGTCGTGCGACTGCCGTAGGTGCCGCGCCCTTCCGGCGTGGAGTCGGTATCGCCGTGCAGGATCACAACGTTATCGACCGGAATCGAGAACTCCTCGGCCACGATCTGGGCAAAAGTAGTCTCCTCGCCCTGTCCATGTGGAGATGAGCCGGAATAGACCATCACATCGCCACTCTGCTCGACGCGCATACGGGCGCTTTCATACAGGCCGACAGGGGCGCTGCCCTTGGGGCCGAAACCGCAGATCTCGATATAGGACGAGAGGCCGATGCCCATCAGCTTGCCCTCGGCCCGCTTCTGCGCCTGCTCCGCTCGCAGGTTGCCATAATCCACCAGTTCCAGCGCCTTATCCAGCGCGCCCTCGTAGTTGCCCGTGTCATAGACGGCACCGGCAGCCGACTTGTAGGGGAACTGATCTGGCTTGACGAAGTTGAGGCGGCGCACATCCGCCGGGTCTTTACCCAGTTCACGCGCCACCAGGTCGATAGCGCGCTCTGCAACATACGCCGCTTCCGGACGACCCGCGCCGCGATAGGCGTCTGTCGGAGCTTTGTTGGTGAAGACGATATCAGCGCTGAGGTAAATGGCTGGAATATCGTAGGCTCCGCAGGCAACGGGGAAGCCGAAGGCGATCATGATGACATCGGTGAAAATCTGGCAGTAGGAGCCAAGATCGGAGATGCCATGAACCTTCAAGCCGGTGATCTTGCCTTCTTTAGTCGCGGCAACCTCAATATAGTCAACCTGGTCGCGGCCATGGATGGTTGCAGCAAGGTTCTCGCTGCGATCTTCAATCCACTTCACAGGCTTGCCCGTCTTCATCGAGGCAAAAGCGGCCAGCGTCTCTTCAGGGTAGACATTCAGCTTGCAGCCGAAGCCACCACCCACTTCGGGAACGATGACATGCACCTGGTGCTGGGGCAAGCCAACCTGCCCGGCCAGCAGGTTGCGCAGGAGGTGGGGAATCTGCGACGAACTCCACACGGTCAGCTTCTTCTCACCCTTGTTGTAGCTCGCGACGACGCCGCGAGTCTCCATCGGCACCGGGGCAACGCGCTGGTTGACCATGCGAGTTTTGACTACCACACCACCGTTAGCTTTCGTTTCCTCAAAGACCTTGTCGATATCATCGGTGGGAGGATGCATCCCAAAAGGAACGTTGGTGCCAAACTCTTCATACAGCAGCGCGGAGTCTGGTTGCATAGCCTTTTCAACATCAATCACAGCGGGCAGGGGTTCGTAATCGACTTCGATCAGGTCGCGTGCATCGCGGGCTGCGTAGCGGTCATCGGCGATGACAACGGCAACGGGATCGCCATAGAAGCGGACTTTGCCCTCGGCCAGTGGGCCGCGCACGCCCATGCCTTCGGCAATCTTGCCCAGGGGAACGGCAACGGGGACGCTGCTGACTGCGCCTTTGAGGTCTTCGGCTGTGTAGACAGCGACAACGCCGGGATGATTACGCGCCTCCTCGGTGCTGATGCTGTTGATGCGTGCATGACCGTAGGGACTGCGCAGTACAGCCATATGAAGCATACCGAGCAATTTGATGTCGTCAACGTATGTTGCGTCACCGGTAATCAAGCGAGGGTCTTCACGTCGCTTAATGGACGTGCCAAGCATTCCTGCAATACCCATATGTATGCCTATCCTTTCTCGTGGCGAGAAATAGCAGTTTTCAGGAAAGTGATGCGCGGTTTCTGGCGATTACTCGCCGCCGCCACCGGCTCCCACAGGCTCGGTCGCGCTCGTCTGCATCTTCTCGGCGGCATACTGAACGGCACGCACGATGTTTTGATAGCCCGTGCAGCGACAGATGTTGCCCTCAAGCCCCTTGCGGATTTCAGCCTCGCTCGGATTGGGGTTGTTTTTGAGCAGTTGATACGAGGCCATAATCATGCCAGGAGTGCAGAAGCCACACTGCAAACCATGCTTCTCCCAGAAGCCTTCCTGAATGGGATTCAAGTTGCCACCCTGCGCCAGTCCCTCGATGGTGGTTACTTCCGCACCATCAGCCTGGACGGCAAAAACAGTACAGGACTTGACCGACTCGCCATTGAGCAGCACAGTACACGCCCCACACTGCGAGGTATCGCAGCCGATATGCGTCCCTGTGAGATCCAACACGTCACGTAAATAATGCACCAGCAACAGGCGCGGTTCAACCTCCGAATGGTGTTGTTGCCCATTCACAGTCACTGTAATAGCGCGCTTCATCGCCATTGATGCTCCCTACCTTCCTTTTTGTGTGAAAACATACTCCGTTCCTGCATCGCTTCACCAGATCAGAGAGGCCTCAATTGCTCTCTCTACTGGAAAGCGTTCATCGAGAATCGCTGTGTCATCACCCCTTTTCTTTATTAAGGAACATGCCTATCCTCCGGCTTGACGTGCAACAAGGTCTTACCAACCTTTCCGGTCTGGATGCGTCCATCCTCATCTGGATGGGCCAGAACCGTCGTTTCCGGTGGAATCTATACTCTTCCTGATACAATAGTATACGTCAGGAAGATACAGTGACAACTCCCCACAGCTAAAGCCGGGGGCTTCTCAGTTCGTCCGGTTTCCTAACGGAAGCCGTCCCTGAAGGCGGTGTCCCCGCCTGTAGATTACCCCACTTTTTCAGATGCTGAAACAGGCTGCATTCTCAGCACCCCTGCAATGTCCTCGCTTCAAAACGATTAAGGAACAATGACCTCTATTGGGAAACCGGTAAGTGTGGATAGGCCGAACAACTTACCCGAATTGAAGACATTGCGGACTGTTTCTGTTTCCAGCTACAGACCCACATGCCCCCGCCAGCAAGCGGCGGAGCCTCATGTCTTGCCGAGATAAGCACGCAATAAACGTATCACACCACGAGGCAAGATGTCAATTGCCAGCAGCCAAAAAAATCATAAAAAAGGATAACTGCTGGTAATAGAGCGAGACACAGTTTTGAACGGCAATAATCCTGTTGCTCCACCTCAA
>DASTKE010000566.1:0-2374 GCA_035716105.1 Ktedonobacteraceae bacterium
GATTTATCGGCCTCGAGGCCGGGGCCGATAAATCGGCGATGGGCGCGATAAATCGGCCCCTACGTTAGGTTCAACAGTGTGTACTTCATTGTATCACATGATGTTATGTTCATCTGAAATAATGAACGCTAGCGTCCCTCAAGGTATTCCCTGTACTGGTCGGCGCTCATCAGGTTATCGAGTTCCTCTGGCCTGGAAAGCTTGATTGTTACCATCCAGCCTTCCTTATAGGGACTGTCGTTGATGAGTTCCGGGTGGTCCTTCAGATTTTCATTGACCTTGACGATCTCGCCACTGATGGGCGAAACAAGCTCTGAGGTCGCTTTGACCGACTCGATATCGCCAAACTTCTCCTCGTCGGCGATGTCCTGCGCGGCATCCCAGGGCAACTCGATATAGACGACATCGCCGAGTTGATCCTGCGCGTAGTCGGTAATACCAATGACCGCCGTATCGCCTTCGACACGCACCCATTCGTCGGTTTTGCTGTATTTGAGATCAGCAGGATGATTGAGGCTAGCCATACGAAACTGTCTCCCTTCTTCGCAAATAGCTGATTACTACATACATCTGTTACATGGAGTGTGAGGAGAGGTGTTACATCCATTGGGCGCAACACCTCTCCTCACACTCCATGTCTATTTCACTTCTGACGTTTGTAAAATGGCAGGGCGACGATCTTCGCAGTCGCACGCTTCCCACGGATATCAATCTGGACGGTCTGACCTACGACTGCGTGCGCCGGGTCAACATAGCCCATGCCGATGTTTTTCCCGACCGTGATGCCCGGCCCACCACTGGTAAGGATGCCGATGCGTTCGTCATTCAGATAGATGGGATAGCCGCCACGTGGGACGCCGCGCTCCACCATCTCAACACCCACGAGTTTCTTTGCAGGTCCCCCCTCTTTGACCTTGAGCAGGGCTGGACGCCCGGTAAAATCGCCCTTGTTCAGCTTAACCGTCCAGCCCAGGCTGGCCTCTAACGGGTTGGTCTGCTCGTCGAGTTCGTGGCCGTAGAGACAATAGGCCGCTTCCAGCCGCAGCGTATCGCGAGCGCCGAGGCCAGCAGGCAGCAGTCCTTGCATCTTGCCAGCTTCAAGCAGGTCGTTCCACAGCTTCGGCACCACCACCGGCGCGCAATACAGTTCAAAACCATCCTCGCCCGTGTAGCCTGTGCGCGAGATGAGGCAATGCGCGCCATCGACCGTGCCGGGGGCAAAATGGTAGTAACGGATGGTCGAGAGATCGACATCGGTGAAGGATTGCAAGATAGCCAGCGCCTTCGGCCCCTGAAGCGCCAGCAGGGCTGTCGTCTCCGACTGGTCGATGACCTTTACATCCGGGAATGGCCGCGCCTGTTCCTGCACCCAGGCAAAATCCTTCTCGATATTGCCCGCGTTGACCACCAGCATATAGTGGTTCTCATCCAGGTGATAAATAAGCAGGTCATCGATAGTATTGCCATCAGGCAGGCAGAGCTGCGTGTAAAGCGCCTGTCCAATCGCCAGCTTGCTGACATCATTGGGGACAAGCTGCTGCAAAAAGGCCAGCGAGTCATCACCCTCGACCTTGAACTCACCCATGTGGCTCACGTCAAAGAGGCCCGCGCTGGTGCGTACCGCCTGGTGTTCCTCCACAATACCGCTATATTGTACCGGCATCTCCCAGCCGCTAAATTCGACCATCCTCCCGCCCAGCGCCCTGTGCTGCTCATAAAGGGGAGTGCGTTTCAATGGAGTTGCCTGGGTGTTCTGTGCTGTCATAGCTTGCTTCTCCAGTCCGTTCTAGAGGGTTTCCACGTATCTGCTTCACTATATCAGATTTTGTCGTCAACAGCAATGTTGAGAGCGCTAGAGCCTCCGCCAAATAGGAGGGCAACTTGAGCGCGCTCAAGTTGCCCTCCTATTTGGCGGAACCCAGAAGTAAGCCCTGGTTGCAAGATGAGATTAGCAGTAATAGACGATCAACGTCTGGCTCACCGAACCAGGAGTGAATGAGCCAACCGCCCATACTTTGTTAGTTCCCGGTACGTGCGCCGCTCCGTTAAACGCGCTGGAACCACTTACACCTGGGCCAGCGATGGTGGACCAACTTATTCCATTCCAGTGCATTGTCAACAGTGCTGAAGTAGAGACTGTGGCCGAGGCACCAACGGCCCACACGTTGCTTGCAGAGACTGCTGCTACATCAACGAGGTTGTTACTAAAATTCGGGATGCTTGGACTTGCAACTACGCTCCAACTTGTTCCATTCCAGTGTTCGATCAGCGTTTGGTTACCCTGGATTGCAGGAATAAACTGATTGCCAACAGCCCAGATGTTCTTCGGTGTGATTGCCTTCACCCCATAAAGCCGGTTCGGTGTCCCCGGATT
>DASTKE010000567.1:0-7545 GCA_035716105.1 Ktedonobacteraceae bacterium
TCGTATGCTAACCCTGGGTGGAAACAGCGTAGACGGCGGTGCCGTAGCAAAGCACTTCGGTTACGCCGGGAGCGATTTCGGTGGCGTCGTAGCGAACGCCGATGAGGCCGTTGGCCCCAACCTGCTCCGCGTGCTGGATCATCAGTTCGTAGGCATCGTTACGCGCCTGCTCGCAGAGCTGGGTGTAAATGGAGATGTTGCCGCCAACAAGCTGCTGGAATGCCGCTCCAATATTACCCACTACGCTGCGCGAACGCACGATGATCCCGCGCACAACGCCAAACTGGCGCACGATCTGATAGCCGCCAAGCTCGAAACTCGTTGTAACAAGATTGTGATCCATATGTCCTCCTGATAGTTCTGAATATTTGTAGAAATCAGCCACTAATAAAACGAACGTAGAAGCCCATGTGTTGTACAATCAACGGCTCTTCTAGCGTTTGTGAATTATAATATGATTGGAAACGCAACATATGCTTTCAAAGGGCTGCAACGAGAACACAACCTATGCCAAAGAAGAAACCAGAATCACTTGATCCTGCGCTGGTCGTTCAGGCTTACGCGCAGGGCATTTTTCCGATGGCCGAGCCGGATGGGCGCATCTACTGGTACGCGCCCGACCCACGCGCCATTCTGGAGCACGAACGCCTGCACATCTCGCGTTCGCTGCGAGCGACCATCTCCAAAAGCATCTATATCATCAAACTGGATACCGCCTTTGAATGGGTGATGCGCTGCTGCGCCCGGCGAGCAGAGACATGGATCAACGAATCCTTTATTTCGACATACACCTCCCTGTACCATGCCGGGCTGGCACACAGCGTGGAGGCGTGGCACGATGGCGTGCTGGTTGGCGGTCTCTACGGCGTTGCGCTGCGCGGCGCGTTCATGGGCGAGAGCATGTTTTCAAACGCCACTGACGCCTCGAAGGTCTGCCTGGTGGCACTGGTGGAGCATCTCAAGGCGCGAGGCTACGTGCTGCACGATACGCAGTTTCTCACCCCTCACCTTGCCACGCTCGGCGTTACTGAGGTTCCGCGCCGCGAGTACGAGCGGCGGCTGGCACAGGCTCTGCAACTGAACTGTACATGGGAGGAATCAGAGATTGAAGTGGGTTAGCCCATCTCAATCTCTGTTTCCTCCAGTGCGGCCAACGCATCTTCGGATTCCATCTCCTCCTGCCGCTGCTGATCGGCGAGCTTCGCCTTTTCCTCGGCCTGCTGGAGCCAGCGGAAGAACAGAGGAGTCATGACGGCCAGATCAACCAGTCCGGGGATGAGCAAAAAGGCACCGCCAACGGCCTGCAGCGGGTAGGCGGTCAGGCCAAGCTGGGCGAGCGGAGCAGGAATCTGGTAGTAGGGATAGAACACAGCCCCGGTGAAGACGAGTAGGAAGGCGAAAATATCGACGGGCTGCCCGTCCAGGAAGGCGTAGAGCATCTGCAATGGATAGCCGATACGCCGCAGTTCGCGCACCGGCCCGATCAACGGCCACCAGTTGAGCAGCGCGGTCAGAAACAGGCTGATCAGTTCGAGATGGTAGACCGACCCGTGTTGCAGGGCAAAGCGGAACGGGTTGGGCGCGTGCCAGAAGAAAAAGGTCAGGTTGAAGATGAGCGAGCCGACCAGCGGGCGCGTGAGCCAGCCCATAGCGCTACGTGCGGCGGACAAGCGCAGCAGGGGCTGCCAGAGCCATTCGGGACTGGCAAGCAAGAACAGCGGCGCGCAGAGCGTAATGAGGAAGACAACCTGCACCATGTGGGCCGCGAAAAGCTGCGTGCGGGCCAGCGTATCAAATGGCGTCAGCAGCAGCAAGGCCATAATGACCATAGCCAGGACAAAGGACACGATGTGGCGCTTCTTAAGCACCGCCTCTTCCGGGTTGTGCCTGCGTCCCAACTGGATCGCCAGCATATAGAGCAGGCAGAGCAGCAAGATAAAGATCAGCGCCCCTGGACTCCAATGCCAGGTGAGATTTAAACCTAAAAGCATAACAGGTCTCCGTGCTAGAAATAGGATGAGTATAATATGTATGTTGTTCACTGCTTAGTATAGAGCAGAGTGCTACGCCTTGCAAATGTGACTCGTTTTAGCTCTCATTCTTCAATGGAGTATTCGTAGGGGCGATGCCTTGGGCTCGCCCGCGCTGGCCCTTAAGCAGGGAGTCACGGTAAGAGAAAAAGCTGCGCATCTGATCTGCAACCTGCTCCTTTCGTGCTGATTGTCTGATAAAACACGACATGCCTGATGAGAGTGTGAGCCAAAGCGCTGGTCCATTTCCAACTGATGTCACAAGATCATCACAACAGCAACAGGCCGATTCTTCCTGATAAAACCACTTGACATTTTAGAGTTACTCCAATTATAATATGACTATAAGTTTGTTGGACATTCAATTACGTTCAATATTCCAGGAGGCAAAAGAACACATGATGAACGCACACGATCTCGATTTCGAAACCATAAGACCAATCGATCTTAATACCGGAGCGCTCACACCAGGATCAAAGGCGACTCCCTTTTCTACGTTGCTTTGGGCAGTGGTGTCGGGAGACATTGCTGCCGTCGAGGCCCAGATTACAGACGAGATTGAATGGGGATTGATGCCATATAACAAAGTTCTCAAAGGCAAAGATGAAGTTATTCCATGGTTCAGGGCCGCATCAGCGGACCAGAAAAAACCCATCGTTATCACGAACGTCGCCACCAAGGACTGGGGTGTCTTTGAATACTGGAATATCGGGACTGCTAGCGAAGAGGTGATCAAATTCGGCAACGAACAAAAGTGGCCTTGGCCCAAAGACCCGAAGAGCTTCTTGGGGCAGCAATACCGAGTTGCTCAATGTTTCGTGTATCATATCAATCCGGAAGGAAAGATAGACTTCATGAGGCAGTATCTGGATACCGGAAGCGTCTGGGCACAATTTAAGTGACTCACGCCGAGTGCTTAGCTTGTGTTTTTATCAGAATGCGCGTCACCGAACAGCGGAGGGTGAGAGTTGGACGCATTGCCTGAGACACGCCTCGGTCGGCGCGAGCGGAAGAAGCTGCGGACCCGTGCCTTAATCCAGAGAGAGGCCTTGCGCCTCTTTCTGGAAAAAGGTTTTGAAGCCACCACGATCGAGGAGATCGCCGAGGCGGCGGACATCGCACCGAGCACGTTCTTCAACTATTTCCCGACCAAGGAAGGCGTGGTGTTGCAAGACGACCTCGATCCGGTGCTGTTGGAAGCCATCCATATGGAACCAGCAGGTCTCCATCCGGTCGCTCTGCTGCGCAAGGCCATTCATACAGTATTCTCACAACTTACGCCGGAACAACACACCATCTTTCAACAGCGCCTCGGATTGATGGCATCGAATCCTACCTTGCGCGCCGCATTTCTCAACCAGTCCGCCAGCCAGCTCGATGAGATCGTGGCGGTGGTCGCAGAGCGCGCCGGGCGCGCAAGCGACGATTTTGCGGTGCGCAATCTGGCTGGCGCCCTGCTGGGGGTGATGATGGCAACGTTTCTCTCCGCGGTCAATGACCCCGATGCTGATTTACTTAGCCTGGCGGATCAGGCGCTGGCCCATCTGGAGGCGGGTCTGCCGCTCGACTGGCCGCCGCGCGATTAACCACAGAGTGCCGGGGTTGCTCCTCCATCGGGAGCGGAGCGGGAGGCCCAAGGTGCTCCTCGTCCACCTGGACTCCTGGTCACTAGCGGATGGAAGTGGAAGCCCTTCAGGGAAGGAGGATGTCCTAGCTCATTTCCATCAGTTGACACAACCATTCGTTGAGTTTTGCAAAAGGAGAAAGAAGCCCTCTCATGCAAGCCACCGTGACCCCACAACAACGCCAGGCTGCCAAACGCGAGATCGTCAGACAGATGAAACAGGGAGCGTCAACCCATGAGGCGCTGGTTCGCAGCATCGTCCCAATGCATCGGACGACCGCCTATCGACTGCTCAAGCGAGTGCAACGCGAAGAAGAAAGCGGCTTTGCCGACGGGCGGCATGGGCATCCAGTCAAGTTGCGAGGCGAGGTACTCACCTGTCTGATTGAGCACTGTCAGGCCAATCCCTGTGTTTCCAGTTCCACTGTGCAACGCCTGCTCCAAGAGCAGTTCGGGGTGAGCGTCAGCGTCAGTCAACTCAATCGAGTGCGAGCTGCCCGCGGCCTAACCCGCAGGTCGCCAGTTCCACGAGAAAAAAAAGCCCCAAACGGGCTTTGCGATTGCCCCAGGCTCTCATGAACAGGCCGGGGGATTGCTGCTATTGGCGGCTGCCACCGAGACCGGCCTGCTCACCCAATTCGAGCAAGCCCTGCCACTTCCAGATCTGTCCTCAGTCCCACCTCAGCCAATCGCCTCAACTGCTCCACCCCCGCCCGTTGCCCTGGTCCCCTTACCCCTGGCAGGCAGTGCAGCGGTGCGCCGACGCCTGCTGCTGACCCTGCTGTTTCTAGGGGCTGTCGGGCTCTCGCGCACGTGGGATCTGCGTGGGTACACGGCGGATGGACTGGCCCTGCTCACCGGGCGCACGCAAGCCTATGGCTATCGCTACACGGAAGCCTTTTTATCGCAGGTGGCCCGTGCCGATGGGGCCAACAGCTTCACGGATGTCCTCGCGTCCTGGACCACGCGCCTCTGGCATTCGACCGGAGGAACTGAGAATGCTGAGCAGTCCCATACGCTGACCTGCTATGTGGATGGTCATCGCAAACCGGTTTACAGTGATGTGCTTCTCCCACGCGGATTGATCGGGCGTCTGGGTGTGGTCCTGGGCTGCCGAGCGCTGCTGTTGTTGCACGATGAGCACGGCCATCCCCTCTTCGTGACGACCCATCGCGGTGACCAGCATTTGACCGCGGGTATCTCCGCGTTTCTAGAGTGGTATGAAAGGCACGCGGCAAACAGTCAGATCACACGAATGATTGTGGATCGCGAGGGCATGGCCACCGAATTTCTCGCTGGCCTGCATGAACAGGGGCGTCGTGTGGTGACGATCCTGCAGACCAATCAGTATCGGAATCTCTCCTCCTTCTCCCAGGTGGGCACCTTTGTGCCCTTGAGTACCGATGCCCACGGGCAGGTCGTCCGCGAAGTGGCTCCGGCATGCATCACCTTACCACGCGAAGATCACCCTGACGCCCCGCTGTGTTTACAGGTGGCGCTCATTCGTGACTTGCGCCGGACAGTTCCGGTTCGGCCTGATCCAGAAGAGGCCGAGGTCACGACACGCTGGGACAGTGATCTACCTCCCGATGAGCGGACCTGGTGGCGCGAAGACTGGCAGGCGACTGCTGCGCCAGCGCAAGAAACGACGGCCAAACTCATTCCCATCGTGACCACGCAAGAGAACCCGACCGTCGATGCGGTGGAACTCGCGCGAACCTATATTCATCGCTGGCCTGCCCAGGAAAATATCATCAAGGATTATCTCCGGCCTCTGGGATTGGGCACCAACCACGGATTCGCCAGGGTCGCGGTGGAGAATTCGGAAGTCGCCAAACGACGAACGCACCTGAAGCAGCGCCTCGCCCGCCTCAAACAATGGGCCCAGAGTGCAGGCAAGCGTGAGGCACAAGCCAGCCGCCGACGGGAGCGGCTGCGCAAAACCTTCGCAAGCCGCAGCAAGGAACTCTACCAGGACCTGTGGGTGCATCAGCGTACCCTGGAAGAGCAAGAGGTGGCTGATTACGTGCTGCGACGGCAGGTCAAAGAGCGCAAAGCCGTCGCAGATGCCGAGTTGGAACAACTCGGCGCCAAAGAATGGCGGGCGTATGAGCAATGCAATGCTGAGTTCCGCAAACAGGAACGGTACTGCAAAGAACAGCGCGAGGTCTTGCGGGCCTTAGAAGAACTGAAAGCTCAGGAGAAAACCATGTACGAATTGGATCACCGAAAGGATCAGGTCATGACGGTATGTAAAGTGGCATTGGCGAATCTGGCGATGTGGGTGCGAGACCACTATTTTCCGCTATCCTATGCACAAGCCACCTGGAAACGCCTATTGCCATTTTTTCAACTCCCCGGTATGATTACGCAGGACGCTCAGATTGTGCAGGTCGAACTACATCCATTCAACGACCGGGCGCTCAATCGAGACTTGGTCGTTCTGTGTGAACGGGTCAACCAGGCGTCACCTCGTTTGCCCGATGGACGCCGCCTCATGTTCACTCTTCGTCCCTTGTGTTGCATTCTTGCTGCGCAGAGGGGAGGTAAAATACCGTGAGTCCCTGTTAAGGCCGCGGGCGAGCCCAAGGCGTCGCCCCTACGAATACTCCACAGCCAGCAGCGGCGCATCTCTGATATAATGCAGGAGCAAAGAAGATAGTCATCGAAGCAAGTTCCAGGGAGGTGCCGCGTGCGTATCGTTATTGCGCCCCAATCGTTGAAGGGCAGTTTGACGGCGGCTGAGGCGGGACAGGCGATTGCCGAAGGCGTGCGGGAAGCATACCCGGAGGCGGAGATTGAGATAGTGCCGGTGGCCGATGGCGGCGAAGGCACGGTGCAAGCGCTGGTCGATGCCACCGGTGGACAGATCGTCTCGCAGACGGTGACGGGGCCGCTGGGTGAGCCAGTCGATGCCTTTTACGGCTTGTTGGGTGATGGACGCACTGCCGCTATTGAGATGGCAGCCTGCGCTGGTCTGCCGCTTGTGCCGGTGGAGAGACGCGACCCACGCATCACGACAACCTATGGAGTGGGCGAACTGATGCAAGCCGCGCTCGATCGCGGACGCCGCCATTTCATCATCGGCATTGGCGGCAGCGCGACCAATGATGGCGGAGCAGGCATGGCTCAAGCGCTCGGTGCGGCGCTGCTCTCTCAAGATCAGCAGCCCATTGCGCGGGGAGGAGCGGCGCTCGCTACCCTGGCATCTATTTCCCTGGAAACGCTGGACGCCCGTTTATCGGAATGTACGATTGACGTGGCCTGTGATGTCAACAATCCGCTCTGCGGCCCCAGGGGCGCGTCGGCGGTGTACGGGCCGCAGAAGGGCGCGACGCCGGAGATGGTCGCACAACTGGACGCGGCACTGGAACACTACGCGCAGATCATCGAGCGCGACCTGGGCGCTGCCGTCAAAGACATCCCAGGCGCGGGCGCGGCGGGTGGTCTGGGTGCTGGTCTTATCGCTTTTCTTCATGCTACACTGCGACCGGGAGCGCAGATTGTGCTGGAAGCGGTGCATCTCGAAGAGCGTGTGCGTACCGCCGATCTGGTGATTACGGCGGAAGGCCAGATCGATGTGCAGACGGCGTATGGCAAGAGCATTGGAGCCGTGGCAGGGGTGGCGAAGCGCTATGGCATACATGTACTGGCCCTCGCGGGCGGACTGGGAGAACAGTACCAGGCAGCCTACGCGCTCGGTGTTGACGCCATCGCCGTTCTCCCATCTAGACCTATGACACTTGCCTACGCCATGCAACACGCCGCGGAACTCACTCGCGACGCCGCCGAACGCGCCCTGCGCATCATGCGAATGGGTAGTAGCCTCAAACAATCATGAGTTTTCTCGTGGTGAAGATTATCAAAAAAGTGCGTCGCGTCCGGCTCGAA
>DASTKE010000568.1:0-4108 GCA_035716105.1 Ktedonobacteraceae bacterium
GACGAAGTGACGAAAGTTGCGGAAGGTGAACCACTTGTGCATCTCGTCTACTGTCTGCACGGGCAGTTCGACGCCGTTGCGCCGTGCCAGCGTTAACAGCGTCGTTGGTTGTATCGAGCCTTCCAGGTGGACATGCAGTTCAGCCTTTGGTACGGCCTGTACGTACCGTGCAATCTTTTCTTGCGTTTCCATCGTGTTCCTTCTTCAAAAAGTTTTTTCTAGGAGAGATTTGTATTCCATGCTATCAGAACATCCAGCGCCTCTATCTGCGAGCCATGCACTAGCAGGGGGTTGATTTCAAGGGCTTCGAGGCGGTCTCCGAGAGCTTGCGCCAGGTGCGTGATGCGCAGGATGATGTCGGTCAGGTGCTCGGTGTCGGCGACTGGCTGGCCTCTCGAGCCTTTGAGCAGGGCCGCGCCGCGCAATTCGGCGAGCATTTGCTGAATATCAGTTCGCGTTACCGGCAGGAGACGCACGCTGGTATCATTGAAGAGTTCGACCCAGATGCCACCGAGACCGACGGTGACGACCTGCCCCCAGACCGCGTCGCGAATGACACCCACAAGCAGTTCTATGCCCTCTGTCCGCATGGGGCTGACCAACACACCCGCGATACGCGCTCCCGGCCTGCGGCTATTCACGTTTTCGAGCAACGTTTGAAAACCTTGCCGTACTTCCTGCTCAGTTGAGAGATGCAGCAAGACGCCGCCGATATCGCTTTTGTGCAGGATATCGGGCGACTGGATTTTCATGACGACCGGAAAACCCAGCGTCTGTGCCACCGTGACTGCCTCCTCCGCGCTGGTTGCCAGCATTCCCGGCGCGACCGGGATATCATGCGCCTGCAACAACTGGCGCGCCTCGAATTCCGTAAACTGCCCGGCAGGCGGCGTATCTGCCCGCACTGGTGATGCAGCCTCTTGCTCGTCCAATTCCGCGGAAGTCTGGCGGCGCGTTTCATACCAGCGCAGCGCGTGGCCGAGGGCCGTCATGCCGTGCTCCATGCCGCCGACGAAGTGCAGGTCAGCAGTGTCGCAGATCGTGCGCCCGAATGGGGAGATATCGATGCCAGTGTTGGATATCAAGACGATGGGTACACGCGAGGAACGGATTGTCTCGCCCAGCATGGTGTATTGTGCCAGCGTTGGCTCGACCTGTGGGGGAGCGACGCGAGGTGGGTCGGTCAGGCAGAGGATGAAGTCAAGATTGGGGTCTTGCACCACCACGTTCAGGGCGTTCTGCAACAACATGCGATCCACCACGATATAACCGGTCACATCCAGTGGATTATGCACGGTTGAGAAGTTGGGCAGCACAGCTTTCAAGTTCTCAACCGTCTGCGGCGCGAAATCGGGCAAGGCGATGCCTTCCTCTTGCGCCCGGTCTGAGAGAATATCGCACGCGCCGCCCGATGGCGTGACAACGCCCATACGCCGCCCGTTGAGCGGCCCATAATAGCCGAGCAGCCCGGCGGTCGTCAACAAATCTTCCAGTGAGGAGACGCGCACAATACCCAACTGCCGGAAGGCGGCATCATTGACGGCGTCGTTGCCCACCAGCGCGCCCGTGTGCGCTCTGGCCGTGCGTGCGCCAGTATCGCTTGTGCCAACTTTAAGCGCGACGATGGGCTTGCCATACGCCAGCGCCTTACGCGCCACGCGCCGCAGATAATCGGGTCGCCGTATCGATTCCAGAAAAACGGCGATCACTCGCGTAGCCTCGTCCTCAATCAAATACTCGATTACATCGGTGGCCGAGATCATGGTTTCGTTGCCCATCGAGACCAGCAGGCTCAGGCCGATATGCCGCGCCTGCGCCAGGGCGACAACGGCGCTTGCCAGCGCGCCACTCTGCAAAACGACGCCCACTGGCCCCCGCGTCAAAGGCGGCAACAGCGGCAGCCCATACGGCGTAATCTGCGCCGTAACATTGACGAAGCCGTTGCCGTTTGGCCCCAGCAGGGTCATGTCGTGCTGCCGGGCAAAGGCCAGGATATCCTGCTCCAATTGCAAACCCTGCGCGCCAACCTCGCCGAAGCCCGCCGTTAATATCACCAGATTGGGAATACTGGCGGCAGCGGCCTCCTCCACAATCGAGAAGACACGCGACGTAGGCACCATTATATAGGCCAGGTCGACCGGCTCTGGAATATCGGCCAGTCGCTTGACGGCAGGCTCTCCATGCACGACCTCGTAATTGGGGTTGACGCAGTAGACGGAGCCAGGGAAGCTGAAGGTCTTGAGGTTCTGATAGGTGCTGATCGACCAGCGCGACCTGTCCGTCGCCCCTACCAGGGCGATACTGCGCGGATGAAACAACCTACGAAGCCGTTCAGGGGAGATACGCGCCGTCTCACGATCCATGATTCCTCCGCAATAGATGCTGCTCAACTACTCCTTTCCCTGTATTATGCCATATTTTTTAAAGGGGAAGATGTAGGGGCGACGCCTTGTGCTCGCCCGTGAGGGCCGACCTCTCCCGACAGCGGGCGGGCGTCTCTGGCCGTCGCCCCGTCTCGCGCCCCAGCGAGCCCCCCCGCACAGCCTCCCGGACGGCCTCAAGGCGTCGCCCCTACATCTTCCCCCTCAAGGACGGCGATCAGGGGAGGTACGCTTGCGTGTGCGAGCGCGCCCATGTGATATAGTGTGAGGTATCTGAATCTTATTTTTTGACCTGTCCCGGCAATTGGAGTGGAGTCTGTTGTGAAGCGTGCTGTCTTCGCGTCCGGCGCTGGCGATGAGCGCATCATCGCCACGTGGCGCAGAATCGTCGTCTGTATCCTCATCACCCTGGTTGGCATCAACCTGCGTTCGGTTATCCTGGGCGTGCCGCCCGTCCTGCCACTCATCAAGCATGACCTGGCGCTTTCTTATACCGCGACTGGACTGCTGACCGCGCTGCCCACGCTGGTGCTGGGCCTCACGGCGTGGCCTTCCGGTTTGCTGGCGGACCGCATTGGCCCGCGCACCTGCGTCACGCTCGGCCTTGCGCTGCTCGGTGCCGGTGCGCTGCTGCGCGCTGCATGGGCGAACCCATTCGCGCTCTTCCTCTTCACCATCCTCTTGAGCGTGGGCATCGCCTTGAGCCAGACCGCAGTACCCATCCTGGCGCGGCGCTGGTTCCCGTCCCATATCGGCATGGTCAGCGCCCTGTTCAGCGACGGGCTGATTATCGGCGAGACGATAGCGGCGGGTCTGACGGTCCCCATTATGCTGCTGTTCCTGGGCAAAGATGCCTGGGCAGGGACGTTTATCCTGTGGGGCATACCCATCGTCGTCCTGCTCGTCTTCTGGCTCTGGCTGGCACCATCCGCCGCACCCACGCTCAAGACTGTACGCGAGACAAGCACGACAACCACCACAGAGCGTGCTGCTTCAGTGGCTAAAAAGCCTGCCGTCAATGCCTGGCACCTGGGCATCATGCTGGGAGCAAACAGCCTGATCTATTTCAATATGAATGGCTGGATCGCTCCCTATAACCAGGCCATTCATCACGCTGAACTGACTCCCCTGGCGCTTGCCATCCTCAACGCCGCGCAGTTGCCATCCAGTCTAGCGGTTACAGTGGTGGCGCAGCGTTTTGCCGGGCGGCGCTTCCCCTTCATCGGAGCCGGAATCGTTTGCGCTATCTCCATCGCCTTCTGGGTCTTCGGCCCCGCCGGACTGGAGCCCCTGTGGGCGGCGCTGCTGGGTGCCAGTTCCGCCCTCGTCTTCACACTCGGCATCGCCTTGCCGCCGCTGCTCGCGCTCCCAGAACAGGTGGCACGCCTGACCGGTTTCACCGTCTCGCTCACCTACTGCATCGCCTTCATCGGCCCTTACCTCGGCGGTCAACTGTGGGACATCTTCCACCTGCCCGCGCTGGCCTTCCTGCCAGTCGCCATCGCCAGCGTTGTCCTGATCGTCCTGGGTTCCATGCTGCCCCCACTCTCGCGCTTCGGCCTGCAGCCAGTGTCAGACCACACCAACCCCGGTCAACCCGAAACGATTGTACCCGCGTCGCCTGCTCCCCCTGCACAGTAGAATATATCCCGTAGGTGCCGCTTTAGCGAGCACATCGCCGATTTATCGGCAGAGCGGGGACTAGCCGATAAATCGGCGATGTGCTC
>DASTKE010000569.1:0-6027 GCA_035716105.1 Ktedonobacteraceae bacterium
GGCAATGTCGACCTGGGGGACGCGAGTGTGCTGCATGATGTCGCCGGATAGCGGCTGGATTTCGGCGTAGTGGGAACCGGCCAGTTCGTTGCGCGTGGTGCCAACGAGATAGAGCAGGTTGCCGGGCGCTTTCAGGGACATATCGATGGTCTGCGCGGCATCGGGGATGACGCCGACGGCGGAGATGAGCAGCGTGGGGATGACGGGTAGGCGTTTGTCGCCGGAGCGATATTCGTTGTTGAGGCTGTCCTTGCCGGAGATGAAGGGCGTGCCGAAACCAACCGCTGCGTCATAGCAGCCCTGCACGGCGCGGACCAGCATCCCCAGTTGCACCGGGTCATTAGGATTACCCCAGCAGAAGTTATCGAGGATGGCGGCGCGTTCGATATCGCCCCCCACGGCGGTCAGGTTGCGCAGCGCCTCATCCACAGCATTCAGCGCCATGTGATACGGGTCGATCCGCCCGTAAAGGGGATTGACGCCGTTGGAGAGCACGATGCCCGCGCCTGTAGGTTCGTCCAGGATGGGTTGCAGCACGGCGGCATCGCCCGGCCCGTTGCCAGCCAGCCCGACCAGCGGCTTCAGCACTGTCGCCCCCTGCACCTCGTGGTCATAGCGCCGCACAACATCCTCCTTTGAGGCGATGGTGGGATGACAAAGGAGGGTTAATAATGCGTCATTGCATTCCTCAGCGCCAGGGCGACCGCAAGGGTCGCCCCTACTATAGACGGCTTCGCCAGAAGCCTCGTTCGTGTATAGTAGGGGCGACCGCAAGGGTCGCCCTGGTGGGCTGACCGGTATCGCTGATCTTCCTTGTTCCCATACAGCTTTCAGGGTTCTGTTAGGGCGACCGTGATGGAGGAAGTCCATGTCGAGATTGGCGACGGTCTGGCCGTTGTACGTGACGACGAGGCGATGGTCGTTGGTGAAGGTGCCGAGGACGCTGGCTTCGACCTCTTCGATGGTACAGAGGGCGAGCAGTTCCTGCTGGTTGACGGGTGGCACGGCCAGCACCATGCGCTCCTGAGCCTCGGAAAGCCAGATTTCCCAGGGGGCCAGTCCAGCGTATTTGAGCGGCGCGTGTGAGAGTTCGACCTGCGCGCCGGTTTCCGCGCCCATCTCGCCGATGGCGGAGGAGAAGCCGCCCGCGCCGCAGTCGGTAATCGCGGAGTACAACTGGCGGTCTCGCGCCGCCAGGATGACATCGGTGACTTTCTTCTCGGTAATGGGCGCGCCGATCTGGACGGCGCTGCCAGCCGAAGCCAGCACCTCGCTGCTCATCTCGCCGGACGAGAAGGTCGCGCCGTGAATGCCGTCGCGGCCCGTGCGACCACCAAGCACAACGATCAAGTCGCCCGCCTGCGCGTTTTGCGGGTGACTGTCGTGCGGCAACATGCCCAGGCAGCCGCAGAAGACCAGTGGATTGCAGATATACCCATCGTTATAAAGAATGGCTCCGTTGACGGTGGGAATGCCCATCTTGTTGCCGTAGTCACGCACACCGTTGACGACGCCGCTGGCGATACGACGCGGTGAGAGCACACCGGCAGGCAAGTTTTCAGCAGGCGTGTCTGGCTGGCCAAAGCAGAGCACATCGGTGCAAGCGATGGGCTGTGCGGAGACGCCCAGCACGTCGCGAATGACGCCGCCGACGCCCGTGTTAGCGCCCCCGAATGGCTCGATGGCCGAAGGGTGATTGTGCGTTTCCACCTTGAAAGCGATATCCTGGCGCTCGGTGAAACGGATGATGCCGGCGTTGTCGCGGAAGGCCGAGACAACCCAGGGACGCTGCACCTGCTCCGTTGCGCGCATCAGGTAGTGCTTGAGCAGGCCAGGGATGCGCTCGTGCGCCAGCAGATGGCCCTCGCTATCAATTTCGCGGTAATCGATCTCGGCGCGGAACGTCTTATGCGAGCAGTGTTCCGACCACGTCTGCGCCAGCGTCTCCATCTCCACATCGGTCGGCTCCCGCCGCTCATCGCGAAAATATGCTTGAATGGCGCGCATCTCATCCAGGTTCAGCGCCAGCATCCCGTTTTTGCTCAATTCGATGAGCTGAGTATCGGACATAGTTGATAGGGGAAATGCAGTCGTGCGTGTGGATGTGACGGTGACTGCCTCCGTAGGGGCGCGATTGATCGCGCCCGCGAGGTGGGGCGGCACGGCAACATCATCACCAGTGCTAACAGGGTACAACGTGTAATCCTGAATGACCGGGTTATAGAGCAGGGCTTCGGTGATGGCGCGTGCATCGGCTTCGCTCAACCGGGCATCGAGCAAGAAACGTTGGCCGGTCTCCACCCTTTCCAGGCCGGGAATGCCCAGCAATTGCGCGCCAGCCAGCACACTCTCGGCCAGCGTATCGGTCACGCCGGGATGAAAGAAGACATCCACAATAGTATGTTGTGTGTTTTGCGTATGTTCCAATTTTTCAGATGAATGTACGCCATGTAGTAGGGGCCGATCAATCGGCGATGGGCGCGATAAATCGGCCTCTACGGGATGCACGTGTGCCTCCTGCACAACGGGGTCAATCAGGAGTTCGGTAATGAGCCGATCGAGATGGGCGTGGGTGAAGGTTTCGGCTGCAGTGATGCGGTAGAGTTGGGCGGTACGGATGCTGATAGGAATGGGTGAAGTGGAGGGTAGACTGCTGGTAAGAGATGGGTCTGTGGAGATGCTGGAAAGGGGTGTGGGCGGGGGAAGCGAGGGCCAACCCTGTATTTCCTGCATTCCAGGTAATGGTAATTGCAATATCTCTCGCGCTAGCCGGTGTGCTCGCACATCGTGCCACGCCACTTTTGCGCGAACCTCTATCTGAAGGATGACCACGTTTCCTGTCCTGAAGTGAATACCTGCCAATCAGAAATTCCATTCACTGGAACACCTGCATTGTAGCACGCATTGCAGGTGTATGGCAAGAGAGAATCATGGATAGCTCTCCATCTTTCCAGGAAAACCAGAAGTCGTAGGGGCGACGCCTGGTGCTCGCCCGCGTCCTTGATCGTTAGATGGGCCGGCGCGGGCGAGCACCAGGCATCGCCCCTACGACGTACCCCCTTATGTCCGTGATAGTCACCTGTTTACAGGGCGGTTTCGAGGCCGTATTCTTGCAGGAGCAGGCGCATTTTTTGCAGGCCGAGGCGCATGCGGCCTTTGACGGTGCCGAGCGGGAGATTGTAACGCTCGGCGATTTCAACGTGGGTGTAGCCCTCGAAATAACCCTGCTCGATCACCAGGCGCTGCTCCACGGGAAGCTGGGCGAGGGCGCGACGGATGAGGGCGTGGCGTTCGTGCTGCCATGCCTCTTCCCAGACGTCGGGCTGCTGGCTGACTGGCTCCTGCTCTCGTCCGTCGCGCTCATCGTCTTGCTGGCCAGGCTTCCACTGCTCGTCGCGGTAGGCTGCTGAGCGCACGCGGTCGATGGCGCGGTGGTGAACGATGGCTTGAAGCCAGCTATAGACGCTGCCCTGCTGACGCTGGTACGAAGGAGCCTTACGCCAGATTGACAGAAACGCCTCCTGCACGATATCTTCGGCGGCGGCACTATCATGCAAAATGCGGTAGGCCAGCGCGAAGGCATAGCGATGGTAGCGAGTGTACAGCGCCTCCATTGCCCATTCCTCGCGCTGGCAGATGGCCTGGATCAGCTCCTCGTCGCTGCTCTCTTCGCGTACCTGCGTCCGTATTCCCGATTGCGCTACACGGACGGCGGAACGGGTGGTCTTTTCCTTCGACTTCAGTGGTGCCAATGCCAGAACCGGTTGCCGTAATGCCAGTGTTGTCATACCCTTGCTCCTTCTGCTTTCTTCTGGTCTCCTCTATCTTTTCTTGCCCTTGATCGCGACGGTGGATGAGCGCCGCGTATATGTTTTCTCTGTTCATGAGCAAGTGTACTTGAGCTTCATTACCCCGGCTTTGCCCTGCGATTACCGGAGGATTACCAGAGCAAACCGGTAATTTTGCCGAGCGTATTGACAGTTGAAGGAGCAATCGGATAAGATGCTTGCGAAACTATATAAACTGAGCATAACAGTCCCTGTATTGAGTTTTTCTTGAGAGAATACGTGTAGCAGGTGAAATGGAGCGGGGATGCTCCGTTAAGTGATGTTGGAAGAGGGAGTGTGCGCCCGACGACACTTCAGGAGGTCGAAAATGATCGGTGCAACGACCTTACTCGAAGTCTCGACCCTGGGTCGATTCGAGCTACGCCGTGGGCTGGAGCCACTTGCCGGGGGCAATTGGAGCCGCCGCAAAGTCCGGGATCTCTTCAAGCTGCTCCTCTCCGTGGAACAGCACCGCCTGCATCGCGAGCAGGTGCAGGAGATTCTCTGGCCCGCTTCGACAATGGAGCAGGCCGCGAACTCTTTTGGCAAAACCCTCTATTTATTGCGCCGCGCCTTCGAGCCTGACCTGGCGGCAGGCAAAGGCAGCACCTCGACCTATGTCCTGCTCGACCGCGACACGCTGATGCTGGGAACCGAGAGCATGAGGATCGACGCGGATATTTTTGAGTCTTCGGCGAAGCAGTTGCAGGTGAAGCTGCGCAACGCTCAGAAGGAGCAGGTGCTGCTGGATGAGTTTGACCGCGTGCTGGCCCTCTACGGAGGCGACTTCCTGCCGGAAGACCTCTACGAGGATTGGGCCACGCGCCGCCGCGACCGCCTGCGCCGCGTCTACTGTTCTTTGCTGGAAAGCGCCGCCGACCTGGCTCTCGTCAGCATGGAGGGTCAGCGCGCCTGCGAGTACCTGCAAGCCCTGCTGGAACGCAACAGCGCCGACGAACAGACGCACCGCCAGTTGATGCTGACCTATGCGCGTATGGGGCGGCGCAGCGATGCCCTCAACCAGTACCAGCTTTTGCGCGAGGTGCTGCGGGAAGAGCTGCGCGCCACCCCATTACCGGAGACGGTGGAACTCTTCCGCGCCATTCAGGCCGGGCGCATCGCAACTGATATCAGTGAGTCGCGGCTTGGCAGTGGGCCGCTTGCCGGTTCCGCAGGTACCGGTGAGAAACTGCACACGCACGCTCACGTTGAGACGGATGCGCATACAAGTCAGGAGCATCAAGCGGGGCCGGAGGTGGTTGATGAGGCACACACTGGCGAACGTGCGCCTGTGGAGACACGGCGGGACGTGGAGGACGAGCTTGCTGCTCCCAGCCAGCTTGACCCGGAACGCATCTTGAAGGCCACGCTGGTCGGTCGCGAGGACGAGATAGCACATTTGCAGCGTGCCTACCAGCAGGCGCGCAGCGGACAGCGCCGCGTGAGCTTCCTCTCCGGCGAACCAGGCGTCGGCAAATCACGGCTGGCGCAGGAGTTTACCATCTGGGGCGAGGAGACGCAGCAGGCGACGGTGCTCTGGGGCTACTGCTACGATATGAGCGGCTCGCTGCCCTATCAACCACTGGCCGATGCCATCAGCGCGCACGTCCGCATGTGCAGCGCGGAACAGTTGCACAGTCTGCTCGGCAACAGCGTGGGCGACCTCGCCAAAATCGCGCCCGAAATACGCTTCAAGCTGCCGGACCTGCCACCTGCTGAACCATTGGGGCCGGAGGCCGAGCGGCGCAACCTCTATAGTGCCGTTGCTCGCTATTTCAACGCGCTGGCGGCGGAACGCCCGTTGATCGTTATTCTGGATGATCTGCAATGGGCCGACGCCGCGACCATGCAGTTACTCAACTTTCTCACCTTGCAGAGTACAGGTGCCAGCCACTTCGACAGCACGGGCCACCAACCGGGCCAGCCATTCTATATCTTGCTCTATCGCGCCGACGAAGTACACGAAACGCATCCCCTGCGCGGGCTGATCGCCTCGCTTTCACGCGGCGGCACAGGCGAAGAACTGCGCTTGCAGCGGCTCAGCGAGACACAGGTACATACGCTGCTGGTCAACATGGCGGGACACGACGTGCGACCGGCCTTTGCCAGCGAGATTTACCGCCAGACGGAGGGCAATCCCTTCTTTATAGGAGAAGCCATCCGCTCGCTGATCCTCGAAGGCAAGCTCAAACGCACCGGC
>DASTKE010000570.1:0-3000 GCA_035716105.1 Ktedonobacteraceae bacterium
CCGCAGCCTAAGAGCCATACCATGGCGGGCGAGCACAAGGCATCGCCCCTACGGAAGGGTGCAGCGCCGTTGTATTGTTCACGTTGTCTGAAGAGGGTAAAAATGGTATAGTAGTTTCAAATAAGTAACCATTGTAAGAAATCCGGGAGCAGCTTGTGGCAACGACATTCAAAGAAACATATACAGGATTTCACACGGAAGCTGAACACTTTGTCCAATTCTATGAGGCTGAAACCTTCTTCCTGGATTCATTGAGTACATTTATCGGGACGGGGCTTGCAACTGGCGAGGTATGTGTCGTTATAGGCACGCAGGCCCACCTGGACAGCCTTGAGGAGCGATTGGAAGCAAACGGGCTGGCCTTGCCCGTCGCCTGCTCGCAGGGTAGGTACATCTCGCTGGAGGCGAGCGAGACGCTGTCGAGGTTCATGGTTGATGGGCTGCTGGTGCCGGAGTTGTTCACAGAGGTTGTTGGAAATGTTATCGCGCAGGCTGCAAAGAGTGGCAATCATGTACGAGTTTTTGGGGAACTGGTCGCGCTGCTCTGGATGAGGGATAACCGCTCTGCTGCACTCCAGTTGGAAGAACTCTGGAACGATTTGTACCACAACGCTCCTCCCTTTTCGCTCTTCTGTGCCTATCCAATGCATGGCTTCAATGGCGAAGTGTACGGAAGGCAGTTCACTGAGATCTGCAACCAGCACTCGCGGGTCATCCCCGGTGAGAGCTACACCGCGCTTGCCAGTTCGGATGAGCAACTGCGGGCCATCGCGCTGCTGCAACAGAAGGCCAACTCGCTCGAAGCCGAGATAGCGGAACGCAAAGAGCTTGAACGGCGCAAAGACGAGTTTATTAGCATGGCGAGCCACGAACTGAAGACGCCGGTCACTGCTCTCAAAGGCTTTACACAACTGTTGCTCCGGCGCTTCAAAAGTCGAAACGATGAGGAATCCCTCCGTTTCCTCACGCGTATGGATTCCCAGATCAATAAGTTGACCAAACTCATTTGCGACCTGCTGGATATCTCCAAGATGCAGTCCGGTCAGCTTGAATATCGCTTGGAAGCGTTTGATCTGGCTGTGCTGGCACAGGAGATCCTGGAGAATATGCAGGGGACGACCCAGACTCACCGCCTGCTGTTGGAACAGACCGAAAGAGCACCTATCTTTGGCGATAGAGACCGTATTGGACAGGTGCTGATAAACCTGCTGACCAACGCCATCAAGTACTCTCCCGATGCTGATAGGATCATCGTGCGCATCATAACCACTGAAGGCAAAGTCCTTGCCAGCGTGCAGGACTTTGGTATTGGCATTGCTGAAGCTTATCAGGAGAAGATTTTCGAGCGGTTCTATCAAGTGAATGAGCCAGCCGAAAAAACCTATCCAGGGCTTGGCATCGGGTTATACATTGCCGGTGAAATTATCAAGCGGCACCAGGGACAACTTCGCGTACAGAGTCAAAAAGAGGAAGGCTCCATCTTCTCTTTCTGCCTGCCCCTTTATGCATGAGCAAGAAATGGGACCTCGGCTGCACGTTTGTTGACAAATATCTGTGAACACCTTACAATTCCATGTATAGGATTTGATGTTCTCCTCGGAAACGTGTGCAAGGGGTGATCTTACAGATGAAACTGCATCGATACGTACTCTTCATTACCTCGCGCCCCCTTTTTTGCTCATCTACCCACGCTCCGGGCCTGTTTCTCTCCTGATCTCCCTCCATGCCGCGCATGTTCGCGGTAGAGGGTGTTTCTCACGCTCGCTTATGAACTATAAAGCGAGTATTTCCTCTAACGGTTGATGGCGTAGTAATCACATGCAACGAAGCAAGCACTCATATGCGCAGGGGCATATGGGCTAATTTGATTCGTTTTGCGCCAGGAGGCAACTCCCACGACGCTTGCTTCTTTGTTGCAGATGCTGAACACTACGACTTTTGGCTCTTCATCTTTTGAGTGAAGGGAACAGGATAGAAACATGAACCAGAGCAACCAGTTCTATAGACACGTGGATGTGACTACTGCCACATTGTTGCCAGCTCAGTGCGGCAAAGAGAAGTCAGACTTGCGCATTCTGCATTATATGCTCGGACGTACATACGGTCATCTGTTCAACCTACCGGCTAATATCGTACTTCCGAGCCTGGACTACATAGACGAACGTCGCCATCGCACGCATCGCGTCGTCATCTATAAACCCCAGGAGCTGCTCCTGGCAAGCAGTCTCTTTTTTGTCGGCTTCGTGAGCTGCGTACAGGAGCAGGTGAGCGCGGCGACGTTACAGGAGTTGCACCGGGTGGATAAGCTCCTCGTGGCCGAAGTCGCCAGCAACCCCGGACTTTTCAGCTACTCTTCGCTGGAGGTTCATCACGGCTTCTGGTACAACCTCGTCATACTGAGCGATAGTAGGGCCAAAGGGTATTTTCGCGGCCTCGCTATCCACACCTATGCCGCTCAACAGCTTGCCGTGAGCTACTACCGGTGGATACGCCTCCATAACGGCCTGCTACCCGGTGGTTTGCTCTCAAACGAGATGGTACTTCAATGTACGAAGTACTACACGTTCTCACCATCCGGCCAGGAACCACCTACTGTTTTAACATGTACGTTTTAGCTTGTTCATAAGCAGGAGATGTCACATATGAGAGAGGATGTACAGGAACTGATCATCATTGGCGGTGGAGTGATGGGATTGTGTACGGCTTACGCGGCCTCGCACTTCACCAGCAAGATCACCATCCTGGAAAAGTTGACCATCGGCAATCAAAAAGCCGCGTCATTCAGCTATACGCGCTCCATCCGCAGCGATTATCTCGACCCGGTCTACGCACGGCTGGCCTACGAAGCGCGTAGACTGTGGCAGGAGTTGGAGCGCACAGCGGCAGAGCCGTTCATCTTCGACTGCGGCTGCTTGAATATCGCTAAAGCCAGCGTCACGCCCGATCTGGCTCACACCTACGCCGAACAAAGCTACCAGGTGCTCCGCGACCTGCACCTGC
>DASTKE010000571.1:0-6837 GCA_035716105.1 Ktedonobacteraceae bacterium
TGCCGTTTCGGATCGCCGGTGCGCCAGTCCTTGCAGCGCTCCTCCACCAGTTGCACGACCCTGTCCCAGTCGAAGTTACCTGCGATGGAGAAGATCAGGTTATTTGCTACGTAGCGCTGTTGCCAGTAGTCGCGCATCTGCAGGATGTGCATGTTGCGGATGCTCTCGCGAGTCCCCAGCACATCGTGTCCCAGCGGATTAGAGCCGAAGTAGGTGCGCGCCATGAGATGCGAGGCCAGATTGTCCGGCTGATCCTCGGAGCGGGCAATCTCGTTGATGATGACCTCTTTCTCCGTCGTGAAATCGCTTTCAGCCAGGCGCGGGTACATCATATCGCTGAGCAGTTCAAAGGCGCGTTCCATATACTCGCCCAGCACTCGTGCGTAGAAGACGGTGGCCTCGTGCGAGGTAAAGGCGTTGAGTTCCGCGCCAATCTTATTAAATTCGAGCGTGATCTGCTGCCAATCCAGCGTCTCCGTTCCCTTAAACACCATATGTTCCAGGAAGTGGGAGATGCCATAGACATCGGGGGCCAACTCATCACGCGAGCCTGTGCGTACGTGATACGAAAGGGCCACCGACTCAAAATCAGGCATCGGCTGCGCAACGATCTGCAAGCCATTGCTCAACCGGTGGGTATAAAACACAGCGCCATTGCCTGTGGACTCTGTCATGTGGTATTCCTCCAGTACAAGAGAAGAGGTCAGTCAATCAAGATAAAACCGTCAATAGAGAGGATTTGTCCCTCACAAAGCATGATAGCCCTCACGAGCGGGTGTTGTCAAATTGGAGCTTTCATTGCTGTGTACTATATACCTTGTCTGACTCTACGCAGTCATGTATACTGTCAGCATTAGTAACACTGCGTAACGACTAAGTAACCAGATATTGCATGAGGATTCTATTGGTATGAGTATTTCACCCTTGTTCCAACCTGCTGTGAATTCGTCCCCTCTCGTCATTCACGAGACTTACGGCGCCGATAATACTATTACTTTGTATCATGGCGATTCACAGACTTTTTTGAAAAGCATCCCAGATGGTGCTATTTCCCTTGTGGTGACTTCCCCTCCTTACAATATTGGTAAATCCTATGAACGCAAACAAGACATTCAAGCCTATCTTACTGAACAAGAGGGCGTTATTCGAGAACTGGTACGCACGCTTGATAAACGCGGTAGTATTTGCTGGCAAACTGGCAACTATGTTGATGACGGCGAAGTCTTTCCCCTGGACGTTTTCTACTATGATATTTTCAAAAAGCATGGCCTCAAGTTACGCAATAGAATTATCTGGCATTTTGAACACGGCCTGCACGCCTCAAAACGATTTTCAGGCCGCTACGAAACGATTTTGTGGTTTACAAAAAGCGACGACTACACCTTCAACCTTGATCCTGTGCGTGTGCCTTCTAAATATCCAGGGAAACGACATTTCAAAGGGCCGAATAAGGGGCAACCCTCTGGTAATCCTTTGGGAAAAAATCCCTCGGACCTCTGGGAATTTCTCGCTGAAGAGTGGGAAACCTGTATCTGGGAAATTCCAAATGTAAAGTCGAATCATATCGAAAAAACTATTCACCCTTGCCAATTCCCTGTTGAATTGGTCGAACGCTGCGTTCTTGCTCTCACGAACGAAGAGGATTGCGTCTTAGACCCCTACTGTGGAGTAGGTTCTACCCCTATCGCTGCTCTTATGCATGGACGAAGGGCTATTGGTATGGATAAAGAGCAAGAGTATATATCAGTCAGCAAAGAGAGAATTTATCAACTCTACAATGGTACACTGAAAACACGACCACTGGGCAGACCTGTCCATAAACCAACTGGACGCGAAAGAGTCTCGCAGGTTCCTCTTGAGTGGATGAATAACCGTAATGGAGAAAAGCCGTAATGCGTATCGCGGGAATATACTCTTTCAATCACGGGCAGGAAACTATCAGAAAGCTGCATCGTGCTGAACTGAGAGAGGTTTTGCAAGTCATCGAATCAGTAGATTCCGAACAATGCAAAACCAAAGTAAGCAAAGAAAAGACTATGAGAAATAAGGTACTATATAGCCCACCCTGTCTTAATGAAGCTTTCAAAGCTCAGTTTAGCCAGAGACGCTGGGGAAATTATAAGGTTATTGCGGAATATTCAACAGCTTACTATGTTCCCGGTTACACACCCCCTCCCAAAAGCGGAAGGGAATCAGCTCCATTTCGCGATATGGACTTTGTAAAACATAAATTAGGCGTGGAGGTACAATTTGGCAAGTACTCATTCATGGTTTACAATGTCTGTGCCAAAATGACAATCTTTGCGAAAATGGGCGTTATTGATTGTGGCATAGAGATAGTGCCTGTTAAAGCTTTCGCGGAAGAGATGTCTTCAGGTGTGTCGTATTTTGAACAATTTGTCTGGGATTTAGAGCATCGCGGCGTCTCAGATATCGATATCCCTGTCCTCATACTAGGGATAGATACCGATGGGATGAAGCCAAAAGACTTGAAAATAGCCGAAGCACAGCAGCCATACTTACTGTTTGAAGACTAAAAGAGCAGCAGAGGGGCAAGGCACACGGCTTTGCCTCCCTGCTGCTCAGCCCCGACTATTGAGGTTATTGCCGCCGGGCCGGGGCGACCACTTCCTGTGGACGGAACCAGCTTCCCGGTTTCCAGGGCAAGCCCAGCGCGGGGAGCAGCCAGCGGTCAAGGCCGATCCAGCCGCAGACTCTCCAGGAGAAGCAGAGGAACAGTCCGAGCATTCCCAGAATGGGGTTCACACTCACCGTACCTGCCAGCAGGTAGTTCAGGTTCATCAGCACGCCGAAGCCCGCCGCGATACCCGTCAGGATGCCCAGGAGCAAGCCCAGGCCCACAGCCACCTCTCCCCAGGTCACAAGGAACGAGAACAGGCCAGCGTTGGGAAGCACGATATGCTGTAAAAACCAGGCGTACCATCCCTGCACCGCCGGATTCTCGCCGGAGGCTTTGGCTAAGGCTCCTGCGGCAAAGCCTGCCAGCGCTTTTCCGCTTGTTCCCCAGGCGGGTGAACTCGCTTTTTCCCAGCCAGCGAGCAGCCACTCGGTGCCAACGTACATGCGGACGACAAACCACAGCGCGGAAGAGCCTTCTGAGCCGAAGAAAAACTTCGAGATGGCTGGTTCAGGAAAGCGCTCATTCGCGGCGACAGCGGTTAAAGCTGATCGCTCCTGTGCATACTGGACGAAGGCCAGGATCAATGCCAGGAGAAACAGGATGAGCAGAGCTATACCCCAGAAGTCATTGACCTGCACACCTGCAACACTCACAATGAGATGAATAACTGTCCAGAGACCCGCGAGTGCAGCGATAATCATCGCCCACATGACCGTTGCATTCCGTTGATGAAACATAATACCTCTTTTCCCTTTCCGAAGCTGTTCTCGAAACATTCTTGCGCTTCGAGAAACTGCTTCACGCTCGTTCACGACGCGCTTTATCAACACTCCTAGTATGGAACACCAGCATCACAACCAGGTCACGTCTGGACTGCGCTCATCACGAATCCATCACAGGCCACCCTTTGCACCGAAAGGACAGGCTCCGTAGGGGCGACCTTGATGGTCCTGGCACGGGGAGGTTTTTTGGAAACAGATGGTAGGGGCGGGGGCGGGGATGCAGCGGGGTGGGGAGGCTTGCCTCGCCCTTCTCTTCTTCGGGCAACGAGGGCGGCGCAAGCGCCCCCTCCCCAGGCCCAACCACTCCCGCCCCTACAGAAAACCCTCCTCGTGTTAGCCCTGGTGGTCGCCCCTACAGTTCTTTACAATGAGCAGCGCCCTTCTCTCTCAGAGGGATTGCACGCTACGATATACTGTATTATGCTATCTCAAATACACATACAGGCTGGCTCAGGCACCTATCGAACCTGGGTGACAGCACAAGGGAGGAATATATTTCGTTATGGAACGCACATTAGTTCTCATCAAGCCGGATGCCGTACAGCGGGATCTGGTGGGCGAAGTGATCAAACGGTTTGAGCAGAAGGGGCTGAAACTGGTTGGCATAAAGATGATGGCGCTGAACGACAGCTTGCTGAACGAACACTACAGCCACCTGGTGGGGCGTGATTTCTTCACCGAAGTCAAAACGTTCATGCGCAGCACGCCGATCATCGCTTGCTGCTGGGAAGGCACCGATTGCGTCGACACGGTGCGCCGCCTCTGTGGCATCACGAAGGCCCGAGAAGCCGAGCCGGGAACCGTGCGTGGAGACCTGGCGATGAGCGTGCAGGCCAATCTGGTTCACGCTTCAGACTCGCTCGAAACCGCGCAGGCCGAGGTGCCACGTTTCTTCAAGTCCGATGAACTGTTCGAGTATGAAGACGTGCTCAACCCTTTTATCTACTCCTCACGCGAGCGCGAATAAGCTACCAACATCAAGTCGCGCCTGTGGCGCTCACCAGAGGATGAAGTGAGGCGTTGGGCGGCCATGGCCGCTCAACGCCTCACTTCATCCTCTTCCAAACGGCTCGCTTGCGAGCCAGTGTTGAAACGCAATGGTTGAATAAGGCAGAGACCTATGATATGCTACAGGTATGATGGTGAGGAAGATGTGGTTTGTGTCATAGAGCTTCACCACAATGGGAACTGTTCTCTGCGCTTTCTGGTACGGTGTAGGAGAGCATCGGTCTCTGTGGTCTCTGCAGCGTGAGGAGAGAAAGTATCGATGTCGACCGCAACATGGGGAGGACCTGAATTACAGCCGGATGACGCCTATCCTTTGCTCTTGCTCAGACGGCTCTTACAGGAGATGATGGGCCATTTTGCTGCTAGCGGCGGCTGCATGGCTCTGTTCGATGAGAATATCAATCAGATGGTTGTGCGCCTGCACCTGCAGCCGCGCCGGGTTGCAAGCGGAGTCAGTGGAGGTAGCGGAAGTTCCACTTCTGCCGCTCAAACATCGCGGCATCACATGAGTGGCGATGCCGCTCCGTTACCATCTTCTCCGCTCCCAAACCTGACGCAATTATCACCATCGCCATCATCAATGCCAGCGCCGCCGCCTCCAACGCCTGTGCTGGGGCGTCGACCTACCCGTGTGCTCTCCACTGACGCGACAACTACGACCGCCGCACGCCCAAAACGCTCCTCGATCCTGCCCATGGAGGGGGTCGAAGATGTTTTGCCTGAGAGCTATCCGCTTTTCCCCGTCGGCGCGGCCTATCCCAGCGGACATGATCTGATTGGGAAGGTCTGGCGTACCGGCGAGGCTCTGGTCATGCGCCACGAGGACTATGTCTCGTTCTATCAAACTGAGCCTGAAAAGAACATCCCGCGGCCTGAGACTCCGCCAACACGCTACTTAGTCGTGCCGATCAAGGAGCCGACGCTGCCGGAGGAGGTGCGCGGCAAGAAAAAACAACCCGAAATTATGGGCGTGATCGTGTTGTATCAGACAACTGCTCATGCTGAGACCACCTTCCACCAGCGGCATCGCCAGGAGGCGGTGCAGTATGTCGAACGCATCGCCCTCTACCTGCAAAATGACCGCTTGCAGCGCTCGCAGCAGCGCAGCGCCGAATACCTGCATCGTTTGCAGGAGATCAGTGGTGCCTTTCCCGCCAGCGCCCGCCTGAACGAACTGCTGGAGCGGACGTATCAATTTGCCAGCAGCGTCGTTGATGTCTCCTCGCTCCTGCTCACGTTTTTCGACCGCGACCGGAACCGTATCTACGATCTTTTCGCCGTTCGCGACGGACAGCGCGTGGAGGACTTGCCCAATTCCGCCAACACGGCGAGTCCCGAAGAGCGACCGGTCTGGTGGCATGTCACACAGAACGGGAAACACACGCTCTCGCTGGCTCCCACCCAGGAGCCTGTCGTGGAATATGACGAACTGCTCACCGGAGCCTGGGGCGACCAGCACCAGACCGAGTCGTTCCTGCTGCTGCCGATGAAGATGTTCAATCGCGTCGTTGGCTCGCTCTGTCTCAGCAGTAAGCGGCCAAATGCGTATCCGCCGGAAAAGGTGCTGGTGCTCGAAACGATGGTGCAGATCATCACGGTCGGCATCGAAAATGTCCATCTCTACGATCAGTCCCACGTCTCTTTACGCGAGGCGAAGGAACGGGCCGAGATGCTGGCGGCGATGAACAGCGCGTTGCAATCGATCAGTACTGTGCTGAATGTGAACGAGTTGCTGTACAAGTTTGTGGAAATCGCCGGGAGGCTGGTGCAGGCCGAGATTTGCGCCTTCTTCCAGCTTGCGCCCGAAAAAGATGAACTGGTTGCACAGGCCGTGTATGGACTCACAAAATTCTGGAACGATGGGCAGGATCTGCTTCCCCCGCGGAGCAGCAACCAGACGCATGGCGAACTCTTCAAGCTCATTCACCTGCCATTCAAAGACTCTTTACTGGAAAAGAAGGCGGCGGATAGCTTTTTCTACCTGGAACCATCAGAGGCCGAGGAACTGGCACAGCATAGCAACGAGGGCGGAGCCATCTTCTTGCGCGAAACGGATATCCAGAAGATGCTCGTGGTGCCGGTTGTGTACCAGACGGAGCTGGTCGGGGTGCTGATGGCATATACTCCCAAACAGCGCCGCACCTTCCGGCCAAACGAGATTGGCATGTTGCTGGCCATCTGCGCGCAGACCGCCAGCGCGATTCGCAACGCCCAGTTTTTCGAGCAAATCAACGAAGCCTACGCCGAGTTGCAGCGCCTGGACAGCCTCAAGGATGAGTTTCTGGTCACGGCCTCTCACGAATTACGCACGCCGCTCAGCGCCATCAGCGGCTACTCCTCGCTGCTCAAACGACAGAGCGGGCGCATTACGCCGCAGCAAATCCTGCGCTTCGCCTCCAAAATCTC
>DASTKE010000572.1:0-22500 GCA_035716105.1 Ktedonobacteraceae bacterium
CAACTTTAACCTGTTCGGCCTCTTCACCATCAATGAGAACAGCTATAACCAGCAGATCGAGCAAACCATCAACGCCAAACTGAATGGCGCGCTCGCTGGCAAGTTCAACATCACGGCGGCAGCCATCGGCCCCAACAGCCAACTTCCCTGCGCCGCCAGCGACAGCCTTCTCCTGACCGGCACCACCAACCTGAGTTAAACATGAATCATCCCAAACAGGAGATTCCTGCAGGCTACCCACAAGGGGATGGCCCTACTAGACGACGGAGCGGTTTGCGAAGCCTATAGTAGGGCCATCCCCTTGCGGGTAGCCTGTAGAGCTTTTCCAGGTCGCTCAGAAATTCGGGATGATTCATGTTTATGGTGCCGCGTGTACTGCTATGCGTTCCTCCTGCTTCTCCTCTGCTCTCTCGCTCTCCATGCGCCGCTTTTCAACAGGGGGCGACGGTGGCGTCTTTTTCTGGCGCAGGCGGTCGCTGAGCTTGATGAAGGGTTTCTCCACGAAGATATAGAGCAGGAAGGAGATGGGAACGATGACCAGCAAAGCCCAGAGCAGGTAGAGGCCATACCCCGGCAGTCCCGAACCCTCGATGCGGTAGCCAACGTTTGTCATGAAGAAGATGAGCAGCGGCAGGTGCCACATATAAAGGCTATAAGAAATCAGACCAAGCCAGCGCAGGGGCGCGAGGGTAAAAAACCATTGCAGACCCACCGGGCCGAAGAGAATGGCCGCGACGCACAGGCCGAAGCCAAGCGCGATGCTGCCCTCACCCAACCAGTTAAAGGTATAATGCAGGCTATCCAGAAAAGCCCAGGTGTGCGGATAGCCCTGGTTGAAGTTCCACATGGCCATAAGCATCAGCAACAGGATGCCAGCGCCCCACAGATAGGGGCTGAGCCGCCGCATTCGCCGGTTGAAGCGCTGCCCAAACGAGCGGTGCTGCGCGTAGACGAAGCAGAGGCTGACCAGCATCCCGATAGCAAAGTCTTCAAGAAACTTGCCGTCATAGCCGTACAGAAAAAACATCAGCACGTTTAAAACCGGGCGCGGCACCAGAAAGGTTTCTGTTGGATGATTGGTGAAGTACACGCCCCAGTAGCGCGAGAACAAGCCCCAGGCAAACAGTCCCAGCAGGCAGAAAGTTAGCGTCCATATGCGCCGCCGCAGTGAGCCGGTGTCGACCCGATGCACGATGAACGCGAAGAGGATGGAGAGTAGCGGCAAAAGCAGATAGAACTGCCACTCGACCGCCAGCGTCCAGAAGGGGCCGTTGAGCTTCTGAAAGGTCTCTGGAATAGAGTCCATGAAAAGGGTCAGGAACAGCCCCAGGTCGCGCAGGTGATCCGGTTGCAGGTACTCCGGGTGAATGACCAGAATCATCACGAAGAGCGCGACATAGTAGCCAGGAATAATGCGCAGCACACGGCGCAGGTAGAACTGGCGCGTCGCAGGCCAGTCGTTGTCAAACAGCATAGCCTTCACATAGGGCATGAAGAGCAGGAAGCCGGAAAGCACAAAGAAAAGCGTCACGCCCGACGCGCCCGCCAGGGCAATAGCGCTCAAGAACAGATGTGATGAATTGGTTGGATTCCAGATATGTGTGTCGCGGGTCATCAGATTGATATGATAATCCAGTACGGTCAGACAGGCTATGGCGCGCACACCATCCAACGCGGCTATATTGGTTTTCGGTCTTTTATCGCCTAACTGCTTCCCTATCCACCGGCCAACAGTATGAAAAAACGTCATCAGGTTTATAAAAATGCTTTCTAGGTAATGGAAGATACGTTATCTCTCTCTTTCACGAGTCACCAGGCGAAAGAGTGTCGTCAAAACGCCGTCTGCTTCCTATTTTGCCTATTGCAATTTGCGTAAGGTAGAGCTATGTTTCGCAATACGCACAACTTTTTCTTTGAAAAGGAGTACCACTGCTCTATGCCCACTGCCCAGAAAAGTACGAAAGAGGCGGCGCTCACTTTAACCAGACCAGCAGGCGCGAAGCTGGAATACCACGCGACCGTCCATGACATGCCTACCGATCAACGCCCACGCGAGCGCCTGCGCGATTACGGTCCCCAGGCGCTCTCGAACGCGGAACTGCTGGCCATCATCTTGCGTACCGGCACCTCACAGGACAACGTGCTCGAACTGGCCGGCAAGCTGCTGGCAAAATATGATGGCCTGAACGGGCTAATGCGCGCCGAATTTGTCGAGCTATGCGCGGAATATGGGCTGGGAGAGGCAAAAACATCCCAGCTCAAAGCAGCATTGGAGATTGGACGGCGGCTGGGCATGTTGCAGTTGGACGAGCGCTACCAGATCAAATCCCCCGCCGACGCGGCGAACCTGGTGATGATGGAGATGGCATATCTTGACCACGAGCAGATGCGTATCCTGGTGCTCGATAGCAAAAATCAGGTAGTGGAGAACATCAATCGCTACAAAGGCACCGTCAATAGCTCCGTACTGCGTGCCGCCGAGGTCTTCCGCACAGCAGTCATCCGCAATTGCCCCGGCGTCATCGTCTGCCACAACCATCCGAGCGGCGATCCCACGCCCTCGCCAGAGGATATCGCCGTCACAGAACAACTCGTCTCCGCCGGGCGCGTGCTCGATATCGAACTGGTCGACCACCTCGTCATCGGCCATCACCGCTTCATCAGCTTGAAGGAACGGCTGCGCTGGTGATTGTTGCCCACTGATCGTAAAAAGTGCTGGGAAAGTCGTAGGGGCGACGCCCCTACGACTGACAAACAGTATTAGCAGGATGGGGAATAGGTGGTGAAGGTACCCAGGTAGGTATAACGCCCATTGATACCAATCGAGGGCGATTGGCGTGCGAACCAGGAGAAGAAGGCGATATCCTGCGGATGATAAGTGGTAGTGCCGATCTTCACCTTGAAGGCGGTACCAACCAGTGGATCACCGACCTCAAGCACGCTTGAACAACCGTACTGTGGCTCGGAGGGAACGCTCCAGTTCGGCACAGTATTGTTGACATAAGGGTCGTTCATCCACTCGGCCACTTCGTGGCTTAGTCCATCGATGTCCTGAACGCCTGCACTGAAGAGTCCAGGAGAGATGTAGGAACCCCAGGCGTAGGTCTGATTCCCTTGAGAGGTGCTTACCGCGCTGTGGTAGCCAAGAATGCAGCAGTTGCTGGAACTACCCTGATAAAGGTAGACATTGTTGGACAGGAAAATCGGGAAATTGTTGGGTGCAATGTTGAATTTCGAGAGCTGCGCTTGAATCTGGCCATCAAACCAGTTGACATCAGCCAGGCCAATAAGAGTGTTATTGCTGCCGGCATGCTCTGTGAAACCGTCAGCCGCCGGTACTTTGATAGTGACTGTGGCGGTGACTGTGGCGGCACCGAGCAGAACATGATAATTCGCTGCTTTGCTGCTCACAGTTTTCCAGAACTCTGCACGCTGCATGGCATCGGCATACTGGGTGGTGCCACTTGAGTAACTCGCGTTCTGGTAAAGCGGAGAGTTCTTGACGAGAGTCAATTTCTGCGAGCCGTTCAAGGATGAACCACCAGAGAAGACGACTTTAAGCGGAACAATGATCGTGGGAATAGTGGTGGTAGCGGAGCCATTGGAAGGATTCGTGCCAACCATCGTGTAGGGATAGTTCTTTCCACTGTAGGTGAAAGACGACGACCAGGTCTTCAATGGCGTGCCAGCAAAGCGGTTTGCGCTCAAATGGCTCTTCATCTGCATGAAACGAGGCGTCAGGCTCACGCCCGCCGCGTGGGTGGCTGCGCTCTGAGACGAGAGCAGACCGAAGGCAATTGTCAGGGCCATAAAGACACTTAAGGCACCAAACACGCCCATCAAAAGCTTCTTCTTGGAAGTCAACGCTGTCCTAATCCTTTCGTAAGTACACAGACCAGCATGTCATCGGGAGGACATGCTCCAACACAAAGCGCTATCCATCCCCATGGACGCACTACTGCTGAGAAGTGTACCAGCTAAAGCTTCGCGCTGACTTCCACTCTCCCTCCCCACCACCGATACACCGTAGTTTTCCATGAAATACATTGATACATCGAGGAATATGTATATTTCTCTGCTCTTACAGAAGACAACGGAGTGCTTATGTAAGGGGACAGAAAATGCCTCTCATGAAGCTTTCTTATGGCGAAATTTGGGAGTTGATTTCTCTGTAGAAGCAGCCGAATCAAAACCCTCTAACGGCAACTGGTAGTGAATAGGTTCAGATAAAGCCGGTACAGATGGAAGCGAACTTGCTGTACCCTGATGTAATTTTTGTATAACCATCTCTTCACTTTCAACAGTATTGCTTTTAGCCACAGATGTATGAGCATTAAGAGCCAATTGCTCATAACAGGGCGGATTTGAAGATACAGATACATGGAGAGAACTTGCCTGCAAAGTTGGACATCTGATTGCGCCGATAGGTTTACCAATCAAAAGAAACTTTGGAAAAGCGGGTGGCTCTATAACTCGTAAGATATCCACATCTGGTCCTTTTAGCTCGTCACGTAGCTCTGTCAGCAGTTGTCCAAGAACATTGACGCCTACAAGGCTTTCGGAGTCTACAGGTTTTGCGCCCCAGAATGGGTCGCGGTAGGACTCCTCAACGATTGGCCGATTTCCCGTTGATAGAAGAAGTGCGCTAAACTTCTCCCAATTCTGGACTAATTTTACCCGTAAACACCAGTGCATGATCTGAACGCGAATCTCATCCCAATCGGGACGCGAATCTTTTCGATACGGTTTACTTTTCATCTTGGCTGTCATGGGGCTTGACTGTCCGATGATCAACTTCTGAACGTCCGGCATATGAGGGAATCTACATGCTTGATAGAGGGCTTCCGAGGTGAGAATACGAATGCCATTAATAGATAGCGGATAACCACCTGCCATATTCGATAATCCGCCAAAACCTTCATTTGTTTTCAGAAACACAGCACATTCATGCCTCTGATAGATGCCATTCTTTTGCAGTTCCATTCTTCACCTCTTCAGAAGGGTTCATCGAATATTTGTTCAGCTACTATTATATCACGTTGCACATTTGTAAGACGAGGAAATAAAGGGTACCATTGTCCTATCGGGTGGGTAGATGGTAAATTTGGATCTCCCCACCACAAAACGAGAGGACAATTGTTAGCGATATTTCTGTATGTAACAAAAAGAGTGCCGAATCCTAATGAGACAAGCTTCATAAATCCCAGTGGACGAATCGACAGAGCCGCATTCTTGCTAGCTTTAACTAACTGGATACCCTTTTTGAGAAACGCTTGCTCAACCACCCTCCTTGCTTGAAGAGAAGAGAAAAGCCTTTCCTGAGAAGAAGATACCTTACGCAATACATCTGTAGATCGTCCAGCCTGGGACAAAGACATCTCTAGTTCAGAAACATAAGAAGCCACGTAAACATCCTGCGAACCCTCAGGCCAAAGAACTTCAATACTATTACCCTGACGATGATGGTTATTTATCATGAATGCTGGCTTCCACCGGACTCGAATTTGTTTGTTTTGAGTTGCATCCGATATCCGTTTGCTTGCATAGCTCATCCCTTCTGTATGAGTTGCAATAGTAAAGATATAGAGGACACAATTCGAAGATGGGCAATTGGATAACCATCCAGAACTATCTGTACCATCAGTAAGATCATACCGAATTCTGCTACCAGTGTAAATGCAGTCATCCATGTATATGTAAGTGTCCACCTCTTGAGTAGCAGTCATAGAGGTTGACCAGTTGTAGTCTTCCTGGAGGATTTCATCGGTCAAATCTAACATTGCGCCCTGGCTACTTCCGATCTTTTGGATGTTGAGAAAACATATATGAGGCAACACTTGCCTGAAATCGTTGCCACGTATGATAGTCTCTTTCAAAAAAGCCCGAATAGCCTCCTTTACACGAGTTCGAGAAAAATAATACCGCTTCATGATGGAGTCTATCTCGGCAAGAATGATGGGTTGATCGGCGAGGTCAAATTGGTTGAGCCATTTTTCTATGTGAGCGGAGTTGATAGGAGCAATCTTGTTCTGCTGATAGTCAGAAATTGTAAGAGCTAAAGATTGAAGCAATACCATGCGCGTGCTGTCCAAAGTTCTCTCCTTCAAACAAATATCCCGATATTAAATAGTAGCGTTTATTATCGACAAACGGAGTGATAGAGACAACAAAATAGGAAATTAGTCTTATTAGGAGGAGGGTATTTAGCGGAATGGTAGTCTATTGTTTCATAAAATATAAATAGATAGAGGAAGTTTAAAGTCAGCCTAAGAATCAGCGCAATTTAATATTGAATTGCGCTGATTCTTAGGCTGACTTTAAATCCATGCTCACAACAGGTCGTCGCTATCACCCAGTGGGGTTGCGTGGGCGGGTGGGCGGGGAACGACGGTCTGGTTGAATTTGCTCAGGTTCGTGGTGGAGTTGAAATTCACGGCCACGGAGAACACGGTGTTCAATGACAGATTCACAACGCTGCGATGCACGAAGAAGTTGGTCTCATCGATCCACAGGTCGACGGTGGCCGACGAATTTTTGAGGCTTCTGAGCAAGGTATTGATATTCTGCTTGCTCAACAACGCGCTCAGGGCCGGGTAGGCTTGCAGTTGTTTGTCGTTTTCCAGCAACTGGCGCAGGCCGTCGTTGTCTGTGATAACGATGGTGATATGGCGCAGTTTCTCCCCGTTGACAATATCCTCTCCCTTATCATCGACCCGCGAGTGTGAGGTCAGGGCGGCGAGGAAGGTATCCAGGTCGCGACTGTTGAGGCCAGAGAAACTGCTTTGATATCCAAAGCGGCTCTTATCTACCACGTACCAGGAACCACCCGTCGTCCAGTAGACCTTATTGCCCTGGATAACCTCCTGCATATGCGCGCCGTGATTCAGCGTGACCTGCGTCGATGACGCATTCGGCAATGCCTCGTCTCCGTTGGCCACTATGTTGAACCCGGCCTGCTTGCTCACTGAGCCGCTCGCGCTATCGTCCATGTGAGCCGATTTGAGCTGCCGCATGTTTTTAATGCACTGCTCAAGCACTTTCTGCGCCGAAATAGAGGGCGGATCAGTAGGTTGACTGAAAGTACAAGCAGATAGCAGGAGCATGAAAACTACCGGGGCCACGCCCAGGATAGTTAGTTTCTTTGCAGAGATCATATACATCTCCCCTCGATACTCAACGGAGAATACAGGTATACATGTACTGACGAAAAAAACTCCCGCTTATTAAACGGATAAACGGGGCTGTTGGTTGCCTTTTCTCTTAAGAAAAGCTGCGTTTTGAGAAAAACGTTGCGTTTTTAAGCAAAAAAGTATTCATCCAGCCAGTTGCTGCACTTCTCACCCATGTTACCTCTTCTCTTGCCGTGTTATAATGCGCCTGTACTGTCCCGTCACGTCGCTGGAATGGAACGCGCAGGGTCAGGCAGATTTCCGCTTTTACCACTGTGAGGGAGAATACGTAAGGAAGCGGGAGATATATTTTTTGGCGTTTGTGTCTGTTGGGAAGGCATTGTTACCATGCTCATTACACAGGTTGAGTTAGAGAACATCAAGAGCTATCACCAGCTAAAGGTAGATTTCAGGCGCGGGGCGACCGCGATTAGTGGCCCGAACGGCGCGGGCAAAACCACTATTCTGGAAGCCATCGGCTTTGCCCTCTTCGATTATTTGCCCTATAACCAGGGTCAGTTCGTGCGCGAGGGCGAGAAATACGGGCGCGTCGTCGTCCACCTGATCGGCAGCGATGATCGACCGTACCAGGTTGAGCGGCGCTGCGGATCCGGCTCGCGCTGGTTTGTCTACGATTGCGAGGCCGATTCCAGGGTGGAGCAGGGCGCGGACGTGCTGGATAACCTGCACGACCTCTTCGGCATCGACCGCGAACGCTCGCTCAGCGCCCTCTTCCGCGATGCCCTCGGCGTACCGCAAGGCTCCTTCACGGCCATCTTCCAGGAAACCCCCGCGAAACGCAAACAAACCTTCGATACCTTGCTGCAAATAGAAGACTACAAAACGGCAGCCGACTACCTGCTGGATGCGCAGAAAGAGTACAAAGAGCAGGCGATCGTGCAGCAGGGCGAAATCCAGCGCTTGCAGATCGAGACCCGCGAACTGGACAACTGGCGCGAGCAGTTGAAAAAAGCGCGGGAGCTAGATCAACAGAAGAAAGAACAGAATGCGCGCTGTGCGCAGATGTTGCTCGAATTTCAGGAACGAGCAAAGGTATTGAAGCTGCGAGAAGATGAACTTTCAGAGGCCAGACAGTACTACGAGCACAGCAGGCTGATTCATGATAATGAACAGAAGCTGCTAACAACCAGCGAACAACATCTGAGTATGGCCCGGGAGGCGCAGCAGGCTGTGATGGCAAACCGGGAGGCGCACCAGCGCTACCTGCAAGCCGAGGAAATGCTCAAGCAACTGCGCCAGGACGAACAGAAACGCAATACTCTGCGCCAGCGCCAGGCCGATTTGAACAGGAAGCTTTCAGCCATCCAGGCGAATATCGAAAACTGGCAGGTCAGGCTCGCGGAAGTCGCCGCCGCTCACCAGCGCATCGCGGAACTGTTGCCCCTCTATGAGCAGCAGATGGAGCTTGAGAAGCAGCGCGATGACCTGGGGCGCAAGGCAACCCGGTATGATGCTCTGGTGGTTGAATACAAACGCATAAAACAGCAGCAAGGCCGCTATCAACAGCAGCGGGAAGAGCTTCAGCAGCGCATTCGCGAAATCGAACCCCTGGAACCAGTGGCGGCGCTGTTGGCCGAACGCAACGAACGACTGGTGCAGTTGCGCGTACAGCAGAGCGAGCGCAACGGCAAGCGCAGGCAGTTACAAGAGAAACGCGATCAACTGCGAGAGAAGCAGGTTGAACGCGACCAGGCCGCGGCCAACTTGCGCAAAGCCGAGAACAATGTCGCGATCATTGAAGAGCATCGCCCGGAAGCCGAGGAGATGCCGCACTTGCAACAGCAATTCGAGCAACTTCAGGCCCGGCAGCACCGGCTGGAAGGCAACATCAGCGGCTATGTCAGGTCGCGTACGCAATCCGCCGGGGGACAATGCCCTTTATTGCAAGAACCCTGCCTCAACATCAGGCGGCATGGCATCGCCAGCCTGGAGTCCTATTTCGACAGCCTGCTGTCTGAAGAACACGAGCAACTCAGCGCCATTTGCCAGCAAAAGGATACGTTGAGCGAGCGCATGGGGCAGATTAAGAAATATGCCGACGCGCTGAACAGGCTAGGTCAGTACATAGAGAAGCGTGACGCACACGCCGACCACTTGCAGCGCGTTGCCATCGAAATCACGCGCCTGGAACGCGACGTGGACACCTTGACGCAAGAACTCGAAGCACTCAAGCACATCGATCAGCAGATTGTCCAGGCGGAGGCGGCATATAACGAGAGCAAGCAGGCCGATGGACACGTGCGCGAACTGGGAGGACTGCACAAGCAGTGGCAACAACTGCAAGAGCAGCTAGAGCAGTGCGCAGCCGACATGCGTGACCGCCGCCAGCAAGGAGAGGAACTGCAGAGCAGTCGCGAGCAACTGGCGGAAGTCGAGCAAGCATTACAGGCACTCAACGACCCGCGTTCACATTTGCATGCGCAGCAAGAGGTTGTCAAACAGAAAGAGAGCTTTCACAGGCAGTTGCTGGCTGAGCAGCAGAAGCAGGACGAGGGTGGCCAGCAACTGGCAACCATCGAACAGCTACTGAGCAAGTACATTCGCCTCGATGAGCAGATTGGCGTTCAGGAAGCCACGAGCCAGCAGTGCAGGGCAGGCCATCAGACCTATTTGCAAAACGAGCGCGTTGCCGCCCTGCTGCCTGAACGCGAAAAGAGCTACGCGCTTTCCCTGCGTAAGACCGAGGAGGCGCTGCAAACCTTCCACGTTGCTCAAGAGGCGTATCAGCAAGCGGAAGCCGCTTTTGACCGGCAAGAGATGGAGGAAGTCAATCGGAAGGTCAACGAACTGCATAGCGAAATTTCGGAATTAGCCGAGTCCATTCGCCGCCTGCAACATGACATGAGCGAGCTTGAGCAAAACATTACCCACGCGGAGGCGCTGCTGGTCGAGTTGGGGACGGCGCAAAAGGAGAAACAGACGCTCGAAGAACTGCAAGCCATGATGGAGCAGTTCCGCAAGCTGATCAAAGAGGCCGCGCCGCACGTGCTCAAGGCGATGCTGGCCGATATCTCCGCCGAGGCGAACCGCATCTTTGGCGAGATCATGGGCGACCGCAGCGCCCAGCTTTCGTGGCAGAACGACTACGAGATCATCCTGCGTCGCCAGGGTGTGAACCGCACCTTCGCGCAGTTGAGCGGCGGCGAGCAAATGAGCGCGGCGCTGGCGGTGCGCCTGGCCCTGCTCAAAAAGCTCTCCACGCTCAACCTCGCCTTCTTCGATGAGCCGACGCAGAACATGGACGAACTGCGCCGCATGAACCTCGCCGAGCAGATTCGCCGCGTGCGCGGCTTCGACCAGCTCATCGTCATCAGCCACGACGACACCTTCGAGCAGGGCCTCGACAGCCTCATTCGCCTGCACAAAGTAAACGGTGAGACACGCCTGGTATCCGAGGAGGAAACCATAGAGGAAAGGGAGCGTGTCCATGCTTCATAAAGGCAAATTGCTGGCGGCGTTGCAGCAGAAGCGGGGCCAGTTCACGCTGTATGACAGCTCGTTCGGCGACCAGTTGCAGGCGTACCGGCACGCGCTGGAAACGCTGCACAAACACTACGCCTCAAGCGCGCAGTTGGAATACGGCTTGCCACCGGAAGAGAGCCGCATTCCAGCAGGCGCACGTCCGAGCCTTGAGTTCGACCGCTGGCTTGTGCAGGCGGAGCAGCAGGAGCAAAACGGCTATTCCGCACCTATCGTCCCCTTCGGGCGCGAGTTCGCCAATCACGAGCAGGCGCGGCAGTGGGCGGAGTGCATCGAAGGCATCACCACACTGGCCGTGGATGGCAGCCAGTTGCAGCCCTGGCGCGACGCCTCCATTCCCGTCGCGCTCATCCAGGTCGGTTTCTTCGCCAATCCCCACAGTCGCGGACGCCCCTACACGAAGGATGTACGCATCGAGGTGCTTTCGCCCGACGAGATCATGGAAGAGTCCCGCGTGGAGCGCTCCGACCCGGACAGCTACCCCTATTCGGAGATGCAGGTGACGCTGCGCCGCTACTGCCTGGAAGTGGAGACACTGCGCAGTCTGATGGAGCAGTTTGCGCGAGCACAGCGACCTGACGACCCGGTACACAGCCCGGTCGTTTTCTTCGATGGCTCGCTCGTCGTCTCGTTCGCCTTGACCATGCCCAGCCCGTACCGCGAGCGCTACATCTCCGCCGCCGTCTCGCTACTGCAAGCCTCGGAAGAACTGCGCGTTCCCCTGATCGGCTACATCGATACCAGCTATGCGCGTGACATGATTACCATGCTGCGCCGCCTGGACGACCAGCAGGAACAGCCCACGCTGCGCGACACCAAACGCATCCACGATGCCCTGCTCTGGCAGGGTCGCCTGCGCTGGGGCGACCGCACGCCTGCCATGATCTGCGCACGGGGCGACGTGCTGGAAGGCTACGGAACCTACCGCGAGAGTGTGGCCTTCTGCTACCTGCAAACCATGTCTGCCCGCCCACCGACCCGCCTGGAATTTCCGCGCTGGATGATCGAAGACGGCGTGTTGGAGCCGGTGCTGGATGTCGTGCGCGCCGAGATCATCGCCGGAGCGCAGGGCTACCCCTACGCCATCGAAACTGCAGACGCCGTCGCCGTGATTACCATGCAGGACCGAGCCGAGTTCTATGCCCAGTTCCAGGAATTCGTCGAACGCCAGGGCATGAAATTTACCTTCTCCACCAAAGCGTTATCAAAGAGTAGGAGAAGGTAAACAAGATGTGTTATACTTGTCAATATCACACGAACCCTTAGTTTGTTCCTAGAGAAAAGGATATGTCTCGTTCAACCAGTACAGAATTCACCTGTCCCTGTGGAGAGGTGTTCAATAGTTCGATTTATGAATACGTCAACGTGGCGAAAGATCCGCTATTGCAGTACACGGTGCTGTCCGGGCTTTTGAACGTAGCGACGTGTCCGTGCTGCGGTCGCCGCGCAGCAGTCTCGCGTCCGTTCATCTACTCTGACCCGGCGCACAAGCTGCTGGCCTATGTTCACCCGCGTAACGACGCCCCGGAAGAGGCACGAATGCTGATCCTGGAGAGGTTGCAATCCACCTATGCCAACATCGTCAGTGGCTATGACAGCAGCGCAGGGGAGCAATTGATAGCGCCCGACAATGTGCAGGTCTGCGACAGGACCCGCTCAGACGACGTGCCGCCATTGCAGGTCGTTTTTGGCCTCGATCAGCTCAGCGAACTGATCAACGCGGTGCTAGCCCAGGATGAGAAGCTAGGCAGGCTGGCGTTGAGTACACAGAGCCACAACGATGCCGAACGTGGGCAACTGCTGACAATAGCACGCAAGCTGGCTTCAGAGATGCAGTGCCAGGTCGAGGTGGAAGACCTGCCCGATGAATACACCGTCTGGGTCTATGGCTCGCGCCGCCAGGTCGGGGCGTTGATGCGCGAACTGGCAACACGGAGCTAAAAGAGTGCAGAGGATGATTACCGTTGGCGTACTGACTATAAGCGATAGCGGCGCGATCGGCGCTCGCGTGGATACGAGCGGCGAAAACATCCGTGCGCTGGTCGACCAGCACCTGCCGGGGGCTGTGATCAGCGCGGGGGCCATCATTCCCGACGAGCGCGAGCGCATCGAGGGAACACTGCGCGAGTGGAGCGACGGGCAGCAGATCAATCTGATCCTCACCACTGGCGGCACGGGTCTTGCACCGCGTGACGTGACGCCCGAAGCGACGAAGGCCGTGCTTGACCGCGAAGCGCCGGGCATCGCCGAGGCCATGCGCGCCGCGAGTATACAACACACGCCCTTCGGGATGCTCTCGCGAGGCGTGGCCGGAACACGCGGGCGCACGCTCATCATCAACCTGCCGGGCAGCCCCAAAGCGGTCAAGGAGTGCCTGGAAGTCATCCTGCCCATCCTGCCCCACGCCGTGAATCTGCTCACCGAAGGCCCAAAGGAACACTGACGCATGTCCACCGGCAGTGAAAACACCCTCATCTATCGCGGCCACACCGATAAGCTGTTCTCCGTCGCCTGGAAACCGGATGGGGAATTGCTGGCCTCCGGTGGACGTGACACCACTGTTCGCGTCTGGCATCCCTTCAGAGGAGATACTGCCCTGGTCTATCGCGCTCACACGCACTGCGTGCTCTGTGTCTCCTGGTCGCCCGATGGTCGCTACATTGCTTCCGGCGATACGGATGGCACCATTCACGTCTGGGACGCGCAGAACGGGGAGACGCTGGCGGTCTATCGCGGCCACCGGCGTTTCGTGCGCGGCCTCGCCTGGTCGCCTGACAGCCGCCTCATCGCCTCCGGCGGCGACTATGGCGACAGCACCTTGCAGGTCTGGGAGGCGCTTACGGGAACGCGCCTCGCCACTCACATCGACCAGTATCGCGTCTTCGCCGTCTCCTGGTCGCCGGATGGACGCCACATCGCCTCCGCCAGCTTCGACGGCACGGTCATGCTGCGCGACGCGCAGAGCAGCAATCCGGGCGCGCCTGTCGGCGTCTATCACGGCCACAACAGCCCCGTTTATGCCCTCGCCTGGTCGCCCAACGGTTCCTACCTGGCCTCTGGCGGCTACGATAGCAGCGTCCAGGTCTGGGAAGCGAGTACACTGGAACCCGTCTTCGTCTATAGCGGTCACACCCAGGCCATCAAAACGCTGGTGTGGTCGCCTGACAGCAAGCACATGGCATCGGGAGGTGATGACTGCGGCATCCACATCTGGGATACCAGTGGCCAGCGGCACGTCACCTATCAGCAACACAGTGCCTGGATACGTACCCTCGCCTGGTCTCCCGCCGGAACACGCATCGCCTCCGCCAGCGACGATACGGTGCATGTATGGCAGCCGGACAACCCGTAGGGGCCGATAAATCGGCCCCTACGTTCGGTTGTCTACATCTTTGAGTATGCTCCCGCTTGACATTTGGCCGCGCAGGGACTACAACTAAATATGTGAAGATATGTGCGTCTCTGCTTTCAACGCGCATAGAGAGAACTCACGACAAACCTATTTGAAATAAGGAGAGTACACATGGCTTTTGAACTCGAACCTCTGCCCTACGCTTATAATGCGTTGGAGCCGTACATCGACGAAGAAACGATGCACTTGCACCACGACAAACACGCGCAGGCCTACGTCAACAACCTGAACGCGGCTGTTCAGAACAACGCCGAGTTCGCCTCGATGGATGTCGAGGATTTGATGCGGCGCATCAACGACGTGCCGGACAGCATCCGCACGGCGGTCCGCAACAACGGCGGTGGTCATGCCAACCACTCCATGTTCTGGAAGATCATGAAGCCCAATGGCGGCGGCAACCCGACCGGCCCCATTGCGAGCGCCATCGACCAGGCATTCGGCTCCTTCGACGCCTTCAAGACCGCCTTTAACGATGCCGGTGCCAAGCGCTTCGGCTCCGGTTGGACATGGCTGGTGGCAGACCGGAACGGCAAGCTCTCGGTCATCTCGACCGCCAACCAGGACAGCCCGCTGATGGATGGCCTCTATCCCATTATGGGCAACGACGTGTGGGAGCACGCTTACTACCTCAAGTACCAGAACCGCCGCCCGGAATACCTCAACGCCTGGTGGAACGTCGTCAACTGGGACGAGATCAACAACCGCTACCAGAAGGCTACTGGCAAGTAGGTTGCATGGAAGGGAATGAAGAGGAAACATAGCTCATCCCGAACTGTGGATTCCGGCAGGCCACCCGCAAGAGATGGCCCTACTATACGCACCCGCTACGCGGCTCTACGAGCCGCACCGTGTATAGTAGGGCCATCCCTTGCGGGTGGCCTGCCAGACTTTTCAGCTCGCTCAGCGACCGCGCCACCAGCCCATCTTTTCCTCTTCATTCCCTTCCATGCAGGAAGGATGGCATCTATGCCTACGGATTCTTCTAAAATGCAGGGGAAAGTTTGCCTGATAACAGGGGCCAATTCCGGCATTGGGAAGGTGACGGCGCTGGCGCTGGCACGCATGGGCGCAACGGTGGTGATGGTGTGTCGCGACCGCGCTAAGGGCGAGGCCGCGCAGAACGAGATCAAGGCGCAAAGCGGCAACAACGCCGTTGATCTCCTGCTGGCCGACCTCGCGTCGCAACAATCGATACGGCAACTGGTCACAGACTTCCAGAGCCGCTATAAACAGTTGCATGTCCTCATCAATAACGCGGGCCTCTTCGTGCTCAATCACACAGAGACGGGCGATGGTCTGGAAACGACCTTCGCCGTCAACTACCTCGCGCCGTTCCTGCTGACCAATCTGCTGCTTGACACGCTCAAGGCCAGCGCACCCGCACGCATCATCAACGTCAGTTCAGACGCGCACGTGGGAGCAGCGCTCAATATGGACGATTTACAGTCAAAAAAACGTCATGGCATCATGCATCCCTATGGGCAATCGAAGCTAGCGGTGGTGATGTTCACCTACGAACTGGCGCGCCGCCTGGAGGGAACGGGCGTGACGGTCAACACGCTTCATCCCGGCTTCGTCGCCACCAATATCGGACGTAGCGGCGTCAATCCTCTCTTGCGGCCCATCCTGAAGCTGGTCTTCAGCAGGGGTATCAGCCCGGAAGAGGGCGCGAAAACCACTATCTACCTGGCTACCTCGCCAGATGTGGAGGGTGTCAGCGGCAAGTACTTTGTGAAAAGCACTCCCAGGCGCTCGGCTCCCATCTCCTACGATGTAGCGCTGCAAGACCAACTCTGGGGCGAAAGCGCGAAACTTGTGCATTTACCTGTGCAGTGAAACATGAGTCATCCCAGATTCACAACAACATTCGAGCATCTCAGCGAGAAGCTCGACTGTTGTTGTGAATCTGGGATGACTCATGTTTTCTTCTCTACAGCGGCTCAACCCGCATCAGAGCATCGCCTTTTTGCACGACATCACCGCTGGTGGCCAGGATTTTGGTCACGCAGCCTGAGACCTCGGCCTGAATTTCGTTGAAGACCTTCATGGCCTCAATCAGAGCGATGATTTGCCCGGCATGGATCACTTCACCGACATTGATGAAGGCAGGCGATGTGGGCGAAGGGGAGGAGTAGAAGACGCCAGTAAGCGGAGCTGGAACAGGAACCGTACGATCTTCCTTCTTAGGACGTGCCACTGGTGAAGGCGTGGCAGGAAGAGCAGGCAGAAGTACACCGTCTGCTCCCGCCTGCATCTGCGCAGCGCTCACCTGCTGCACAGGTACCATCATCATACCCGGCTGCCGCCGGATAATGATTTCTGTCCCGCCTTCCGTCAGTTCCATCTCGCTGATAGTGCTGCCCTCGAGCAGCGTTATCAGGTCCTTCACGCGCTCGATCCAGGGCGCGTTCTCGTGCTGTTCGTTATCCATATCCTACTTACTCTTCAAACCGCTTAAAAATGAGGCTGGTGTTGTGTCCGCCAAAGCCCATCACATTGGACATGGCGACGTTCACTGTGGCGCGCCGCGCCTCGTTCGGTACGTAGTCAAGGTCGCATTCGGGATCAGGATGGTGCAGGTTGATCGTCGGCGGGATAACCCCGGTCAGAATAGACATAATGCTGATGACGGCCTCGACCGCGCCCGCCGCGCCGAGCGTATGCCCGGTCATCGACTTGGTGGAACTGATCGCCATGTGATAGGCGTGCTCACCGAAACAGGTTTTGATCGCCATCGTCTCGGTGCGGTCATTGTAAGGAGTCGAGGTGCCGTGCGCGTTGATGTAGTCGATATCTTCGGGGCGCAGGTTCGCTTTTTGCAGGGCGCGGCGCATGGCACGCACCAGACCCTCACCGCCGGGGGCCGGTTCGGTAACATGATGAGCATCACTGGTGGAGGCGTAGCCGACCAGTTCGGCCAGTATCGTCGCGCCTCGCGCTTGAGCGAATTCCAGGTCTTCCAGAATGAGCATTCCTGCGCCTTCGCCCATCACGAAGCCGTCGCGGGTGGCATCGAAGGGACGACTGGCCCCCTGTGGATCGTCGTTGCGGCGCGAGAGGGCGTGCATGTTATCGAAAGCCGCCATCGCAATCGGCGTAATGCCCCTCTCCGCGCCACCCGCGATCATCACACTGGCATCGCCGCGCCGGATCGTCTCCCAGGCCTCGCCAATGGTATTGCCGCTGGTAGCACAGGCGGAAACCGCCGCCCAGTTTGGCCCTTTCGCCCCCGTCATGATCGAGACAATGCCCGGTGCGCCATCAATAATCATCATATTGATGAAGAATGGGCTGATGCGGTCCGGCCCACGCTCGAAGAGCGTGCGAAACTGATCGTGCATCGTCGTCAGGCCGCCGATACCACTGCCAATGTAGACGCCAACGTCATCAGCGTTTTCATCGCTGATCTGCAAACCCGATTGGGCTAACGCCTGCTTCGTGGTGGCAACTGCCAGGTGCTCATAGGGGTCGGTGCGGCGCACCTCCTTGCGGTCCATATATGGCGTGGGATCAAAGTCCTTGATCTGCGCGCCAAAGCGGATGCGGTGCTCGCTGGTATCGTAGCTCGTAATTTCGCCCACACCGGACTTGCCCTCAATGAGCGCCTTCCAGTTCGATGTCACATCGTTGCCCAATGAGGTAACCAGTCCCAACCCGGTTACGACTACACGAGACATAAAGTCACCTCCAAGTGTGTATTCCCAATCCAGAGTACCCACAGGGGATACTCCTACATGTCACGTCCAACACGATGTTTTATATTCCCAGTCCAGGGTACCCACAGGGGATAGCCCTGCATGGTGTTTTATATTCCTAATGCAACGGCTTCTTCTTGCAGGAAACGGGTGTAGGTGTCTCCACGAATAAAGCCCTCGTGCCTGAGCAGGCGTTTGTGAAACGGAATGGTCGTCGTCAGACCCTCGATCACATATTCGTCAAGCGCTCGCTGCATCCGTGCGATGGCGGCGTCGCGAGTATCCGCCCACACAATCAGTTTCGCCAGCAGGGAGTCGTAGTGAGGCGGCACCGAGTAGCCCGCGTACAGGTGGCTATCCACGCGCACGCCTGGGCCACCCGGCTGCAGGTATTTCTCCACCACGCCCGTCTGGGGACGAAAATCATGATCCGCGTCTTCCGCCGTGATGCGCACTTCGATGGCATGACCGTGCGGGTGCATATCCTCTTGCCGCAGTTGCAGCGGTAGACCGGCAGCGATCCGTATCTGCTCCTTCACCAGATCGGTGCTGGTTACTAGCTCGGTCACGGGATGCTCGACCTGCAGGCGCGTGTTCATCTCCATGAAGTAGTAGCGGCCATCATCGTCCACCAGGAATTCGAGCGTCCCGGCGTTGCGGTAGCCGATCTCCTGCACGGCGCGAATAGCCTTCATGCCAATTTCGGAGCGTAGTTCCGGCGACAGCAGGGGGCTTGGCGACTCCTCCAGCAGTTTCTGATTGCGCCGCTGCACCGAGCAGTTGCGCTCGCCCAGATGGACGCCATGCCCGTAATGATCGACAAGCACCTGCACCTCTATGTGACGCGCACGAGCCAGGTAGCGTTCGAGATAGAGGCCATCATCGTGGAAGGCTTCGCGCACCTCGTTCTGCGCCAGCGTGAAAATGCGCTCAAAATCTTCCGCACTGTTAATCAAGCGAATACCGCGACCACCGCCACCAGCAGCCGCCTTGAGCATCAGTGGGAAGCCGATCCCCTGTGACGCCTCCTGCGCCTCTTCCAGCGTCCGCAAAACGGAGGTGCCGGGGAGTATTGGAAGGCCGACACGCGCCATCGTCTCGCGGGCCGATACTTTATCCCCCATAATCGCCATTACATCCGCGCTCGGTCCGATGAAGGTAATGTTGACATCAGAGCAGATTTCGGCGAAGCTGGTGTTCTCGGAGAGAAAACCATAGCCAGGATGGATAGCCTCCGCGCCGGTAATCAAGGCTGCACTGATGATATTGGGAATATTGAGGTAGCTCTTCCCGCTCGCCGCCGGCCCTATACAAATACGCTCATCAGCCATACGCACCGGCAGCGAATCTCTATCGGCCTCGGAATGGGCAATCACACTGGGAATGCCCATCTCCTTGCAGGCACGAATAATCCGCAGCGCAATTTCGCCGCGGTTCGCAATCATTATCTTCCGAAACATAGCAACCTCTCATCTCTGGCAGTGTACGCTATTATATCATGCAAGCTTCTTACATTGCCAGAGGAACGCCGGGGCGCGCTACACTGCTTTGAATGTGGCTCCCAACAGGTAGGTGATGACCGCCTCGACCGCACCGACTACGGTCATCTCCATGCCGCTATTGAACCAGGAGCGCCCTGTCACGAGCGTCTTGGCGGCACCAACGGCGAAGTGGGCAATCAGGCTGATGATGGCCGCGACGATGATAGCGGTGAATCCGGTCAGAAAGAAGAAGGGAATGATCGGGATAAACGCGCCGATAGCGGTTGAGACCGTCGCCGAGATAGCCGCCGTCAGGGGATTGGGAAAACTGTCTTCCGACAGGCCCAGTTCCTCGTGAGCCAGCGTGCGTAAGAACTGTTCCGGCTGCTCCGACAGGCGATTGGAGAGCAGTTCTGATTCCTCCGGCGTGAAGCCCTTCAACTGGTAGAAGAGGGCCAGTTCTTCGCGCTCCTCCTCCGGGTCTTCCTCGATCTCGTGTCGTTCGCGGTTAATCTCCGCCTGGTAGACTTCGCGCTCGCTCTTGGTCGCCAGGAACGCGCCGGAACCCATCGAGAGGGCACTGGCAAGCATCCCCGCCAGTCCGCTGACAAGCACAAAATGGCTATCTGTGGCTCCTGTGTATCCGGCCACGCCGCTAACAATGCCAAAGACCGCGCCCAGACCATCGTTCGCGCCATAGATAGCATCGCCAAGCCAGCCACCGCCGCGCTTATGCCAGCGTTCGCGCCTCAGCATCACATCCAGCATCCCCTGCGGCCCGATGGGACTGATCATCTCGCGAATAACGCGCCCGTGGCTCTCTTCCTCGCGCCGCACGTCGCGCAACATCGCCTGTGCTTCAGCATCGTTGATGCTCTGCGCCTGCGCTTCGTAGCGCGCTATGTCCCTGTCTTCCTCGTTCTCAAGCTGGCGCAGCGCCGCCTCGGTGCCAAGCTGAGCACGCAGCCAGCCCTTAAAGCGCGTACCTGCGCTGCGCTCCTCCCCCGGTGGTTCAGCCCCCAGTTCGGCCAGTTTGTTGGCCCACTTCTCCGCGTGGCGTGTCTCGGCCTCGGCCAGCTTCTCCAGCACAGCGCGGCGCGCCGGGTCGCGCTCTTTACGCGCCAGTTCGCCATAGGTGCGCACGCCCTCCACCTCGCGCTGCCAGTTCTGTCGCAGCGCCGCGATCAACTCTCTGCGCGTCGACTCCTGAAGCGTTTGCCCATCCGTCGACGCGCCTGTCGATGCCCCGGCGGATACCAGAGCATCCTCGTTTTGCCCCTCTACCTGTTTATCCTGTCGCTCAGCGCTCATGTTTTTCTCGTCTCCTCTGTCCTGCTCTGCCTCACCACCCCGCACGGGCGCTATGAATTGCGCCCCTACGTTCTACGTCTTGTTAGCGTTTTGGCAGGTGGTGCAGCGTCCGTAGAGGCGCACTTCGTGCGAACCCAGTTCGATGCCAGCCGCTTGAGCCGCCGCCTGCAACGTCTCAAGCGGCAGGGCAATCTCTACCGGAATATCGAGCAACGCTCCACACTGCGTGCAGATACCGTGATCGTGACGGGTCGTGCGCGCATCATAGCGGCAGCAATCGGCGTCGCGGCCCAATTCCTTGATGCGACCCTGCTCCGCAAGCTGGTGCAGAATGCGATAGACCGTCGCCAGCCCGATGCGTGGTCGCTGCTGCTTCACCAACCTGTACACCTCCAGCGCCGTTGGGTGCATCTCTGAGGCTCTCAACACGTCCAGCACCGCCTGCGCGTTGGCATTCAAATTATGTGTCTCTTCCATCATATCAAGTTCCCCTGAAAATGATAATCATTCTCATTTCTACGAGAATAGAGTATGACATGGGAAGGGAGGGTGTCAAGCGTAAATAGGGCAAGGGAAAGTCAGAGCGCATGGTTTGCCATAAAAAAGCGGCCCGGATATGTCATTCTGAGCGCAGCGAAGAATCTTTCGCGAGCAGCGGAGCAAGAGAGCGAGCCAGAGATTCTTCGCTGCGCTCAGAATGACATCCCAGAGGGTCTTTTTCATGGTTTGCCGGACGGCAAACCATGCGCTCTGACTTTCCCTTGCCCTGCTTAACCCGTTAACATGCCCACGTAATAGTATGGGTGTTGATGGGGCCGTGAAAGAAGAAGAGACCCTGGGTGCAGGCGTTGAATGGTACATCGATTGTCACGAGGATGCTTTGACCGGGAGCGAGGGTGCCGCCACTGGGACTGAAGAAGATGTGTCCTGGTACGTTGGTGGAGGCAAACCAGTTCAGATTGCGTTGATTGCTGGCCCTGGAAAGCACTCTGGCGAAGCAGACGTAGGTTGCGCCTTTATTGCAGTCGAGATGCCCGACGATGCTCATGGATAATGGTTGCAGATCAAGGATGGGAGGCGCGGCTGTCACTGGCTGTGGAGTCGGCGTTGGCGCTGGCTGCACTACGACGGTCGGCTGCGGTTTTGGCGTCGGCTTTGGGGTTGGCGTTGGCACATGGGTTGGCGTCGCGGTTGGAACCAGCGTCTGAGTGACATGTGGCGTTGGAGCCACGGTATTCGCCTGACCCGTTGTTGTGCCGCAGGAAGCAAGAACGCTAGCAATGATCGCAATACTCAAAACGACGATAATGGGATGCTTTGACATCCCGCGATTTCGGGAAGATTTGCAGAGGCGGGTAAGCCATCCGCGAAACATGTCATAGTGCATAGCTGTCTCTCCTGATAAGAAAATGGTTTTTCGCCAGCACCGGGAACTGGCACGATTTACACAAGCTATATATGCATACGCATGAAGTTACTCGGCCCATGATATACTGTTTCTGTGCTTGCTGTGTCGCAGTCGAACATTCATATCTGTTTGGAGATGCACTATGCTGGCTATAAAGGATAAGACATTTGACGGAACGTTTCCGTTCGCGCCGCACTATTCCTCTGCCAATGGAGTTGCCATCCATTATGTGGATGAGCCAGGAACCTTCACTTTGTCATCTTTCCTCAGAGGAAACAGGAGGAGTGGCTCTCCACAGTGTCCGCTGTGTTCCGTCCTGTGCAGGGGAACGCAACCACAACGAGACATGAGCGGGCCGCATCGCCTCCTGCACCACAGTAACCAATTGCTTGCTCAAGTCATCCAGATCCACTTCCTGGCGCAGCGAGCTGCTGAAGGCAGTCAAGATCTTGGCCGCATCATACTTGCGGCGATAGAAGCGACGGTCAATGATGTTCTGGATGCGCCGTCGCAACGGCTGGAA
>DASTKE010000573.1:0-3232 GCA_035716105.1 Ktedonobacteraceae bacterium
GTCGAGCCGATAATGGGGTCGCCGCCGATGCCGATGCAGGTGGATTGGCCGATGCCTGCCTCTGTCAGCAGCGAAACGACCTCGTAGGTGAGCGTGCCGGAGCGCGAGATAAAGCCGACGGGGCCGGGCTTGAAAATCGAGTAGGGGATGATGCCGATCTTGCCGACGCCGGGTGTACAGAGACCGGGGCAGTTAGGGCCAATCAGCCGCACGTTGTGGCTATGCACGACCAGCATGGCGCGGGTCATGTCGATGACGGGAATGCCCTCGGTGATGCAGACAATCAGGGGAATATCTGACGCCGCGGCCTCCATAATGGCATCGGCTGCGCCCGCGGGTGGAACAAAGATGCAGGAAGCGTTGGCACCGGTGGCGGCTTTGGCCTCCTCAACGGTATCGAAGACAGGAACGCCTTCGACCGTCTGTCCCCCTTTGCCGGGGGTGACGCCGCCGACGATGTTGGTTCCGGCGGCCTGCATATTGCGGGTGTGATACTGTCCCTCGCGCCCGGTGATACCCTGCACGATCACCCGCGTGGTGTTATCCATCAAAATGCTCATGATTACGTTGTCCTGTCCTCTATTTCTCGCTCGCGTTCACAGCGGCGACGATCTTCTGCGCGGCCTCGCGCATATCTTTACCCCAGTCGAGACCGGCATCTTTCAGCAGTGCCTTGCCCTCTTCGGAGCCAGTGCCGGAGAGGCGAACGACGATGGGCATGCCTTTGGGCAGTTCAGCCTGCGCCATAATCACGCCTTTCGCGACCTCTTCACCGCGTGTGATGCCACCGAAGATGTTGACCAGGATGCCTTTCACCTGCGGGTCACGCGCCACGAAGGTCAATGCCTTGTACATCGTCTCAGCTTTGGCACCGCCGCCGATATCGAGGAAGTTGGCCGGTTTGCCGCCGACGCGAGCTACCATGTCCAGCGTGGTCATCACCAGACCCGCGCCGTTGCCGATAATGCCGACATCGCCATCCAGTTTGACATACGTCAGCCCCTCCTGCTTGGCCTCGAATTCAAGCGGATTGGACTCCTCCGGCTCCGACCAGGAGGCGTATTCCTTGCGGCGGAAGAGGGCGTTGTCGTCGATCAGGATTTTGGCGTCCGCGGCCTGCACCTGGCCGTCTGCCGTCAACGCGAGCGGGTTGATTTCGGCGAGGCTGGCGTCGCTGTCTATGAAGGCTCGCGCCAGCGCGCTGAGGATGGCTCCAGCCTTGCCGATGGTCTTGTGGGGCAGACCGGCACGGGCAACGATATCGCGCGCCTGGTAGGGGAGCAGTCCCCAGCGCATATCGATGGGTTGCTGGACAATCTTTTCGGGCGTGGTCGCCGCCACCTCTTCAATGTCGATGCCGCCTGCCTTCGAGACCATGACGACGGGTGCCTGCGATTTGCGGTCGAGGATGATGCCCATATAATATTCCTCGGCGATCTCCAGTTTGGAGACAACGAGGACTTTTTCGACGGTCAGCCCTTTGATGTCCATACCCAGCACACGGGCCGCGGCCTCGCGTGCCTGTTCGGGCGTGTCGCCAAACTGAATGCCGCCCGCTTTGCCGCGCCCGCCAACGTAGACCTGGGCTTTGATCACAACTGGCCCGCCGAGTTCGCGAGCGATAGCTTCGGCCTCTTCTGGCGTGTGCGCTACTTTGCCGGGTTGAATAGGTATGCCGTAGCGCGACATGATCTCTTTGGCCTGATATTCATGGATTTTCAAGCTGCACTTCCTTTGATCCCTTCTTCGTTGGAGGGACATGTATTGGGTGATAAATGCTCCTTCGCAGGAGGACAAATAGCGCGAAAAGAGATGATTTTCATCTTCTTTCGTTGCATAATGTGGGTAGACTCTCTTCCTACCTCGTACTAAAGTCATGCTAGCACTAGAACAAGGTGCTGTCAAGAATTGTATTGTATAAGGAAGGTGTAGGAAACGCTGTTTCCTACCGGGGTTCGGGGTGTCCCCGAAAGTATCTTTTCCCAATTTGGTGCGCCGCCTGCGGCGGCGCACCAGAGATAAGAAAGTTGGGGCACAGCCCAAACCCCAGGTTAAGGACTAGCGCCCTTAACAATCCCGCTTATGGCCTACTATACAAAAATTAGACAATCTTGTTACAATAGAGGTGAATAAAAGTTTGATTGGGGAGAAGCGATATTCATGGCGAAAAAAACGTCTACCGTTCCACCACCAACTGTTATCAGGCCGAAACCCGCCAGGAAAGTGGGGGTACCGGAGCCAGTAAACTCTACGTTCCCAAAGTTGCGCTTATGGCTCGCCTGCTTCTGTGTGTTAGGAATTATCGTTCTTGGCGTTGTCAGTTTTTCCGCTCGTGGCTGGTTTAAGGGCCTGGCGGGCATTGTAGCGCCCGTCGCGACGCAGACACCGGTGACGACGATGAATGTTGGGCGCTCCGCGTCCTATGCCGGGCTGCAATTCAACGTTGTCAATGCGCAGTATTCCACCGCCTTTCCTGATGACAACATCCATCTGGGGCAGGCTGTTGTGCGCCTGAACATGCGCGTCACCAATTCCACCAGCGGGAGCATCGCCGTCACCTATTATGACGAGGCGCGCCTGCTGGTTCCAAAGGGAAATCCGGTGATGCCCGCCAATGTACACCTATCAGTGAGTCTCAATCCCAATGCTAGCGCCTCCGGCTGGATCGACTTTCCGGTCTCTTCCGGCGTGCAGCTTTCAACCCTGAAGCTCCAACTGGGGTCGAGCGCGCTGGGCGAATCGCTGGTGACGATCCCCTTTAGCGGCAAATTTGACCCGCGCCAGTACGCTGATAAGACCTCGACGCCGAATTACACCATCTACTACAGCTTCGGAGGGTATACACTGACCTATCACCTGGCAAGCGTCGATATTCGCTACGATTATCATGGCACACAGTGCAAGGCCGGGCAGCAAATCTATGTGCTCCACTTCAAGGTGGATAATCCCAATGGGGCCACTGTCTCGCCGGGTTTCGGCTACGATTATATACGGCTTGTGCTTGGCAACGGTAATCGTGCGCCGCTGGATAACACGCTGCCGTCCGGTTTCAAAGCAGGCGCACACGGTACGGAGGGAAGCGTCGCCTACACGGCCCCCTCCGGCTTAAAAACCATCAATGTTGGCTTTCTTTCCCAGAACGGCACGCCGCAAAGCAATTACACGGTGAATATAGCATAATGCGCACGGCCAGGTGACACTGTCACCTGGCCGTGCGCATTATGCTATATTC
>DASTKE010000574.1:0-6956 GCA_035716105.1 Ktedonobacteraceae bacterium
CATTTACCAGCGGAAGGCATAGCCGACGCCGCGCACGGTCTGGATCAGGCGCGGGTTGGCCGGGTCCTCTTCGATTTTCTCGCGCAGCCAGCGAATATGCACATCCACCGTGCGCGTGTCGCCCGCGTAGTCGTAGCCCCAGACGTTGTGCAGCAACTGGTCGCGGGTCAGCACAGTGCCGCGATTGCGCACGAGGAAGGTGAGCAGGTCAAATTGCTTGGGTTGCAGTTCGAGTTCCTGGCCGCGACAGAAGACGCGCCGCCCTGCCAGGTCGATACGCAGTGGGCCGGCGGAGAGTTCGCGCCTGGGGCGCGGCACTTCGGAGGCTCCATTGCCCTCCTGCGTCGGCTGCTCTTTTGAACTGCCAGCAGGAGTGTACTCGGCGCGGCGCAGCAGAGCGCGCACTCGAGCCAGCAACTCGCGGCGACCGAAGGGCTTGGTAACGTAGTCATCGGCCCCCACTTCCAGGCCAACAACCTTATCGATCTCCTCGCCTTTGGCGGTGAGCATCATGATGGGGGTGGTGGCCGTGTTGTGTTCGCGGCGCAGTTGTCGGCAGACTTCCAGTCCATCCATCTCTGGCAGCATGATATCGAGAATGATCAGATCAGGGGGCGTGCGACGAGCCGCCTCCAGTGCGCTGGCACCGTCGGCTGCCGTAATTACCTGGTAGCCTGCCTGTTCCAGGTTGTAGGCAATCGTGTCTACCAGCACCGCTTCGTCATCTACGACAAGAATTGTACGTGCCACGATTTATTTCAACGGGTACGCTTCATGCATACCCCCCTCCTTAAAATGGTTTTACCCGAAACGTCCACTGATATAATCCCCGGTCTCTTTTCTCTTTGGATGCTCAAAGATGCCCACCGTTGGGCCATACTCAATGAGCCTGCCGGAGAGGAAGAAACCGGTATACTGGGAGACGCGAGCCGCTTGCTGCATATTATGCGTCACAATGACAATAGTATACGCTTTCATCAGTTCGGTAATCAATTCCTCGCTGATGAAGTACGGGCGACCCTCGAAGGAGATATGCCCACTACGCGCTACTTTGCGGATGATCTTGCCCACCGAGAGAATAAGTCCGGTGACGAGACCAGGCAGCGCCGAGGGCAGAATAACGGTACGAATCGTTTGCCATTTGGTAGCACCAGGCACCAGGCCGCCCTCGCGCATTTCACGCGGAACAGAGACTAGCGCGTCCTCTGTCCTGATACGCGAATGTATTCCAGATGGATGAGCAGCCTACCGGTCATATGTAGCTATTTCCCCGTCGCATTCATAAGGTAACACCCCCCGGTTAACCGTTCCTTATGGATACGTTAACCCCCGTTAAATCTCTGTTAAACTTTGCTACAGAGATAGGTGAAAGGTTGAAGCTGGTGCGGTTGTGTTGCGACAGCGGCTTAAATGCGTTACACTAATAGAGCCTCTTTAAGATGGCAAGCTAATTTGGGAGAAATTGCGATGATATCTTCTCGCCAGCCGTTTAAGAATACGTCTCACCAGGAGAAGCTGGTTCCAACGCTCAATCCTGTCTCTGTTTCCAGGCTCATGGAAGAAATGAGCCATCTCCCATATGACAAGAAAGCAATACCCCAGGAATGCTTGGATTTAGCGAACAAATTTCGAACAAGTCTTTTATGGACTATTGAAGAGACTTCTCAAGGGACTTCTAAAGCATGATTCGCTTGACGAGCAAAGTGTTTTAGAACGAGGTTATTTTTAATACTTAAATTTGGCCTCAATTGCAACACTATGAGGTGGTGGCGTATGATATTGAGCAAGTTCAAACCGGAGAAAGTGGTGGCGAACTGATCGTTTGCCATGAAACAGAGCCTTTCGCATGTCATGCTGAGGGCCGCGAAGCATCTCAGGCAACTCCCTGGTCGAGACCGCGAGCGAGAGATTCTTCGCGGCGCTCAGAATGACACGTCCAGGCCAGTTTTTTATGGCACGCCACTCACTGTTCGCTTGGTCTGACAGTGCAATCCATGCATCTCCCGCAATGAGCAGGAAGGAGGGCAGCCACGAAGAGCCTCATGTGTGAGTGCGACGATTGCGTGCCGTTCGATGATGCCGCTTGCTTGTTACCTATGATTTTCCTCCATACGAGACGTTCATGGCCCCCTCTATCCCGCTCTCGGGCAGTATCACCTGCCTGGCTTGATATTCTGATTCACGTGGAACAGATTGCTCGGATCATGCGTTGCTTTGATCTGTGCCAGTCGGGCGTAGTTGTCGCGGTACGCCGCTTTCACATTGTCCGCGCCCTCATCCATCATCATGTTGATATAGCCCCCTCCCGCCGAATAAGGATGCAAGGCCATCCAATAGTCCCTGGCCCACTGGATCATGCGCTCGTTGTTGGCCGGGTCGGGGTCAACGCCGACGATCACTTCAGCGAAGTTGGCGTCACGGTAACTGAATGCGGTATCACTTGTGCTGGGCCGATGGGTTGCCCCATTGATGGGATAGATGTGCATTGTCGAGTGCATAGTCGGCAGTTGTGGGCCGTATTTCATATGCAAATCAATGGCCTTATCACTGAGATCTTTGAAGAAGTCAGCCTTCCAGTACCACTGCAAGCCAGCGGGATATAAGGCGTCGAACAGGCTCTGCAAAACCGGCCACGGAATCGGCCCCGCGAAATCGACCGCAGGGGTGCGAAAGGCACGGATGGGTTTCAACAGCTCTTCGGCCCGCTCCAGCGGAGCAGTGGAACACCACACGATGGCGCACATCTTCTGCATGTGTAACTGCTCCGGGAAAGGGGGAGCAGGTGGCACGGTGATAAACGCGAACCAGCCATTGATCTCCTCGGGCGCGGTCAAGATGAAGTCACGCCAGAACTTCATCACGTCCGCTGCCTGTTCGAGCGGCCAGAGCATCGGCCCACCGTAGACCGTGCTAATCGGATATAGTTGGAACAGGAACGAGGTGACGACTCCAAAGTTCCCACCACCACCACGGACCGCCCAGAACAGGTCGGTATGCTCTTCGGCACTGGCTGTGATGAAGCTGCCATCGGCAAGCACCATGTCAACGCCCAGCAGGTTGTCAAGCGTTAGGCCCAGGCTCCGCGAGAGATAACCGATGCCTCCACCCAATGTCAGTCCACCAACACCGGTACTCGAAATGAAACCGCTCGGTGTGGCTAGCCCGAAGGCATGGGTGGCATGATCTACCTCGCCCCACGTGCAGCCGCCTTCGACGCGAACGGTACAAGCGGATGGATCGACGCGTATCCCCTTCATGCCCGACAGGTCGATCACCAGGCCATCATCGCACGTTCCCAGGCCAGGACCGCTGTGTCCACCACCTCGCACAGCCAACGTCAGCTCGTGCTCGCGGGCAAAGTTGACCGCCACGATCACATCGGCTACATCCACGCAACGGGCGATCAGTGCGGGTCGTTTCTCAATCATGCCATTGTAGACTCGGCAAGCCTGCTCGTAGCCAGCATCGCTGGGCCGAAGCAACGTGCCGCGTAAGCGCGATGCAAATTCCTGAATTGCCGGTTCCCCTACAGAGATGCTCACTTTTTGCTGTTCGTTCATGTTTTTCTCCTGAATTCACTCTAATACGTATCTATAGATCAACTTCAAGAAGAATAGCATGGGTGACGTTAGCAAAACGTTTGGAGACTCAAGATGAGATGCTGTTTTTGCGATGGATTTGAATGCTTCCAGTCAAATCAGCGTTAGCAAAGTGTTATTTCAGGACGAAGTACCCGCGTAGATAGACTACAGTTGAGCGAGGAGGAGCCGGGCAGCCTGTAGATCAGGCGTTTCAAATCCTTCAGTAAACCAGGCATACACGTCGCGGAGCTGTCGTCGGGCGTCGTCGAATCGCTTCTGCGCCCTCCACAACCGCGCCAGGCTCATAGTTGCACGCAGTTTCAGCGACCTGGCCTGCTGTGATTGAGAGATAGAGATCGCTCGCAGGAATGCCGCTTCGACCTCAGATGCGTCCGCACCATCCATAAGGAGTAACTCGCCTCGCAGCCTATGTAACTCCGCGTCCCACCAGCGCTCGTTGTGTGCGCGTGCTTCCGCCAATGCCTCGTCGATGGATGCCAGGCCCTCCCCAGCGCGTCCGGCTTTCCCATAGACCTGGGCGAGCAGCGAGAGATAATACGGCAGACGCAGCCTGGCACCCGATGCTTTGAATGCGATAATCGAGCCACGCAGGTACTCGATGCGCTCCTCATCGGGTTGCTCCAGGGCCAGTGCATAGTTGACTAAGATATCTGCCCAGGCGCGATAGTAGGGTGCCTGGTACTTCCCCGTAAGCGCAAGGGCTTGCTCAGCGTGTTCTCGGGCGACCGCCTCATCAGCACATAACTGTTGCAACAAGGCCAGATAGGCTGACACCAGTGCCTGATTGAAAGGCTGATCCAGATCTTGCACCAGCTTGACCGCATCAAGTCCCTTCTCTTGTGCCTGCTGCGGATAACCCAGACACCAGAGCGCGTGTGCTTGCCACGCCCGCGCAAGCGCTGCATAGTTCACTCCCTGCGACTCTTGCAGATGGAGGATTTGATCAGGATCGTGTGCGGCAATGATCTCTGTAAATTGTGTGTTGGCGTCAGTGATCTTGCCCAAATGCAGTCGCGCCCCGGCTGCCATCATGTCGGCAAACGGCGGTGTGGTACCAAGAGAGTGCTGATACAGGGTATGTAGCTCGTCGGAGACGACCTGCACTTTTTCGAGTCTGGCCTGGACAACATAGAGGGACTGCAATCCATAGAGCGTCTCCGCCCTCTGGGCACTGTCACCAACCATGTCACACAACGCGAGGGCGCGATCAAGCACACGCTCCAATTCCGGTGCTGCCCAGCCTGTGGTCACACGATAGGGTGGTGCCAACGCTAGTTGTAGACTGAGTTCCTGTTTATCGCGTTTTGAACCAGCAGGCAGGAGCGCAAGCAACTCTAGACTCCGCAAGAGCAGGCTGATAGCATCCTCGTTCGCATACACGTATTGCGCCACCACTGCCGCCCGCCGATAGTAGGGGAGTGCCTGCTCGATCATGCCTGCACGCTCATAATGCGACGCAAGCTGTCCACTCACCGAGTCGAGGTCTTCTGCATGCCTTGCTTCCAGGGCTTGCGCGACACGTCGATGCAGCATGCGTCGCTGAGGCGCACTGATTTCGGCATACGCCACTTCGCGTAGCTTATCGTGGGTGAAGTCATAGCCGTTCGCGCCATGCTCACGCACGATCCGTTTGTACCAAAGTTCGTCCAGCGCACGGACGGCACTCTCAGTATCGGCGAGGTCCCCACCGATCAAAAAGTCGAGTGTGAATTCACGACCAATGGTCGCGACCAACTCAACAAACATGCGAGCAGAGGCTGAGAGTTGCGCGAGGCGACCGACGAGCACCGCATGCACCCGGGGTGGAAGCGTTCGAGCATCATCAAGCGGCGGTTGCCAGTGGAAGTGCTCGGTCTCTGCCGGGCTAACTGATACTCGCCCCAGGTCAGCCCGCACCATTTCGACCACGAAGAGGGGATAACCCCCGGTTTCATGGTACAGGTGGAGCCCCTCGTCCATCGCCAGCTCACGCTTTGCCACCTGTGAGGCCAGTTTCACGGTTTCCGCCGCATCTAACGCCTCGAGCGGAATTTCTGTCGCACGCATAGTATTACGCAGATGCAGCAAAAGGGTACGCAACGGATGGGACGGCAGCAGTTCTTCCTCGCGGGCGCACCCCACGACGAGCAGTCGAGCCATGGAGTCGAAGCGCAAGAGGAAATGCAACCATGCAAGCGTTTCTTGATCGCACCATTGTAAGTCATCAATCAACAAAAGTAATGGCTGTGGAGTGTGGAGGATGGCGCGTGCTATGGCCTCAAAGAAGCGTTGACGCTGGCCGTACTCAGTCACTGATTCGTAGTGTGGCAGCTCTGGTTGCTCCACTAATAGCTCAGGGAGAATGCGTGCAACTTCAATGAGCCAGACCGAGTCGAGTTGTCTGAGGGGTGCTCGCAGCCCCTCACTCCTGAGCCAATCCGTCACCGGCGCGAGTGAGAGCTGGCCTTCAGCGGCATAGGAGCGTGCTTTTGCAGTGATGGCACCCTGCTGGCTCGCCCATAGCAGGAATTCCTCGGCCAGCCGTGATTTGCCCACACCTGCTTCCCCGCTCACAAGCACGAAATGGGGTCCTCCGTTGGTAGCGTGCTCCCAGATATCGTGCAATTGTTTCCACTCACGCTCTCGCCCGATGAGCATTGGGGTCGCGGAGGGCAACAGTTGATGAACGATGGGCTGAATGGTGGATGCTTCTTGCTGCATGAGTAGCTCGTAGGCTTCGCGGGTCGCCGGAGCGGGATCAATGCCCATTTCGCGTTGTAAGGTGCTGACACAGGTGTGGTACACATGCAACGCACTGGCACGATCGTTATTGAGCGCAAACAAACGCATCAGCTGGCGATAGCGGTCTTCAGAGAGAGGGTCAAGTCCGAGCAAACGCTGAGCATAACGGATGGCGGTGACCGTATGGCCCTGCTCTTCAAAAAGGCGGAGCAGTCGTTCGAGTGCCTGGAAATGGTGCTGGCGAAGCCGCTCCCGCTCAGGCAATATCCATTCATCATAGCAGCCAGGAAGTAATTCGCCGCGATACAGAGTGTCTGCCTGCTCGAGGGCAGCCTGGAGTTCGTGCTGGTCATTTCGCCGTATGGCTGCGTCTGCAAGATTGAGCGTCTGTTCGAACTCAGCAACGTCGAGGTGGAAGGGTGTGACGGAGTGCCAGTGCAACGTGTGTGTGTTGGCAGAGAGGAAGTGCTCAACTGCGGGAAACGCCTGGCGCAACTGGTGGAGCAGTTGGCGCAAGTTATTGCGAGCCTGGGCCTCGGTTGTGTCAGGCCAGAAGAGGAAGGCCAGATGCTGGCGCTGTTGGGGAACGTCACGATGCAACACGAGATAGGTGAGCAAGGATTGCAGGCGCGT
>DASTKE010000575.1:0-8716 GCA_035716105.1 Ktedonobacteraceae bacterium
GGCAAAAGCCAACAAAAGAGGGACGCTATGCAGCGTCCCTTAGTCATTTCCCCATGTGCTGCTTCAGCTTTTGCTATTATACACGAACGTGCGTTTGTGTAACAACTCCAAAAATCTCATTGGGAACATATGATGTGCGCAGGTCGATACGTGCAATGATCGGTCATTGCACGCTATCGACCTGCGCACATCATATGTTCCCATAAACTCTAGTGTTTGCTGTGCCAGAGCGTGACGCGGGCGTCGCGGCTGGAGGTGTGTCCCGCTTCGATGATCGTGTGGCGCAGGAAGTAGCCGCCGGTGAGCACCAGCAGCCCGACGAGCAGGCCGCGCATGGTACGCTTCTTTGGCTTACCGAATAGCGAGAGTGTTGAAAGCAGCCAGGGAATGCTCAGGCCAGCGCCAAAGACGAAGCGCCAGAAGGTCGGCCCGTGCTCTCCTGGCCCGGCTCCTACCAGCGCCAGGCCCGCACGACCGGAGCCGCGTAAGAAGGTGAACAGCCCGACCATTTCTACCGTCAGCGCCGCCCATTCCAGGCGTTCCAGCTTATGCAACGTCTTCGCGGGCGCGCCAGTGAGGCGCAGCACGAGCGAGATCAGCGCGCAACTGGTCGATGTGGCTGAGGCGGCAAAGACGCCCCCCAGGTGTTTGCTGCGCGACCAGAGCGGAACGCTTGTCGCCGTTAGCAGCACTCCGGTATAGCTGCCCAGAAAAAGGCCAGAGCCTGTTCCTGCTAGCGCGATCAGGCGCTGCGGCAGCGCGGCCAGCAGTCTCGCTCCCCACCACTTGCCCAGAATGCCGTCGCGTGCCGCCTGAATGACGGCAGTCACGCCGCTGAACAGGGAGAATGTGACCAACCCCCAGGTTCCCATCGACATGGGCGACTTCACTTTGAAGACGCGCAGCATGTGCAGGAAGCGTTCGGGTTTGCCGAGGTCTTTGATCAGCAGCGGCGGACAGGGCAGCAGCATCAGCAGCGAGAGGTAGTAGCCGGTGCGCGTCACGGCGCGATCCTCTCGCGAGCCGAAAAGCGCGGCAACGGTGGCGATGATATAACAGCCAGCAGCCAACCCACCAAAAAAGAAATACCAGACGATCTCCCACGTCCAGGTTGGAGCCTGCAATACCGGATAATCATAGTACGTCGGCTCCTCCATCTCCTGTGCGCGATCAGGCGTATATCCTGTGGCCAGCGTTGCCAGTTGCTCGATGACATCCGGCGATGTCAGGCCCCGGCGCACAGCCGCGAGGGATGCTGCTACCGGCTCCGGTAGACGAGTTTCCTGCATAGAAACCCTCCCATTGTATATTTCTTTGTGTTACATGTGAGTTTGTAGAGGATGGAGCAGCCGCAAGCTTCTCTCCATCCTCTACAAACTCACATGTAACACACTACTCTTTAAAAAACAGAATGCTGAATATACCCAGGACGATGGCGGTCAGCACAGCCCAGAACGACGCGGGGGCGACGTGGTTGGACGGGCGCGGCGGGTCGGCTGGCAGGTTGTATACCTCCGGCTCATCCAGCAGCAGGAAGAACGAGTTCAGACCACCCTCAAGGATAGTGTCGTCCACGCCGTACAGGCGCGCCTCCTGCACACCTTGCTGCTGCAAGAATCCGAGTCGCTCGCGGGCGTGCGCCTTGAGCTTGTCTACCTCGCCATACTGGATGGAGTCGGTGGGGCATGTTTTGGAGCAGGCTGGCTCGATGCCCTCCTTCATACGGTCATAGCAGAGTGTGCATTTGCGCGCCGTGTGCGTGCCGTCGTCATCGCGAGCGATCACACCGAAGGGACAGGCCACGACGCAGTAGCCACAGCCGTTGCAGATATCCTGCTGTACGTAGACCGTGTCGAACTCGGTGCGGATAATCGCGCCGGTTGGACATGCCTCCTGGCAGGGCGCGTTGGCGCAGTGCTTGCACACGTCGCTGCGCATCAGCCAGCGCTCAGTATTAAAGAAAGGGAGCGCGGTTCCCGGCGGCGTCTCTGGAATGAGACCCTCGCTTTTCGCCTCCGCGAGCTTGCCGAACAGCGGCAGGGGCGGAGGCAGCATCGCAGCAGGCCCGATGTCCTCGATGAATTGCACGTGTCGCCAGGTGATAGCACCCAGCGACTCGGTATTGTCGTAGCTGGTACCCGTCCATGACGGGTTCTTTGCCTGAAGCTGGTTCCACTGCTTGCAGGCCACTTCGCAGGCTTTGCAGCCGATGCACAGGCTGGTATCGGTGAAAAAGCCCATCTTCGGCTGCTCCGGCAGCGGAGCCACCTTGTTGCCCACAAAGGTCGAGACGACGGAGCGAAGCGGCTCCCATTGCGGATAGTGTGGGATCGCCGTTTGCTGCTGGGATGATTCAACCGCCATAGTGTCGCTCCTCCTCTATAACAGTTTTCCGGGGCGAATGTTGCAGGTAAACGCTTTCGCCTCTTCAATGCTCACATTCGGTTCCAGCACCATATGCGCCAGGTCATTTGTGATGCTGCCCTTGACGCGCCCCTTGTAGCCCCAGTGGAACGGCAGGCCGATCTGGTGAACCACGCGGCCCTGAACGCGCAGTGGCCGCATTCGCCGTGTGACCAGCGCCCGCGCATCGATCTCGCCGCGAGGCGTGCTCACGATGATCCAGTCGCCGTTCTTGATCTTCTTTTCCGCCGCCAGTTCAGGACTGATCTCGGCAAACAGCGCGGGCTGCAGCGCGTTGAGCCAGGGCATCCAGCGCGTCATCTGGCCGCTCACGTGATGTTCCGTCAGCCGGTAGGTGGTAATCACGATTGGATAATTCTCATCACCGACTGCCGCGAGCTTGTTGAATGGCTTGCCTTTGTAGTAGCGAGCGGCGGGATTGCTCTGCTGTGTGTAGAGCGCGTTATGCACGGGCGACTCCGCAGGCTCGTAGTGCGTAGGCAACGGGCCGTCCCGCAGGCCCTTTGGCGCGTAAAGCCAGCCCTTGCCGTCCGGCTTCATGATGAACGGGTCGCTGCCGGAAAGGGCGTCGATGCCGGTTGCTCCGGGCGGCGGCGTGTAATCGGGCGGCTTGTTGATGGGGAAGTCCGGCACATCGTCGCCTGTCCATTTCTTCGCCGCCTCGTCCCACCAGATGTATTTCTTGCGCTCCGACCACGGCCTGCCCTGCGGGTCAGCCGAGGCGCGGTTGTAGAGAATACGGCGGTTGGCGGGCCAGGAGAAGCCCCATTGCAGGAAGGTATGACCGCCTGGGGTGCGCGAGGCCGCAAGATTCTTGCCCGGTTCAGGGTAGACGCCGCTATAAATCCACGAGCCGCAGGCCGTGCTGCCATCAACCTTGAGCGCGCCGAAGTTGGGAACATGCGGAGCTTCGCGCAGACCGAGTGGCCCCTGCAAGCTTTCGCTGCCCGGCCCGCCTGTCTGCCCGGGCGGGTAGACGTAGTAGCCGTTGATCTCCTTCAGCACCAGCTCTGAATCTGGATCGTCAAGGATACGCGAACCCGGCTCTGGCTCTATGCGCTCGTAGTCCCAGGTCAGCGCCTGGATGGCCTGGTCGCGGGCTTCCTGGCTTCCGGCGTAGAGCTGCTTCAGACGCTTGCCGAATTGATAGACGTACCAGAGGTCTGAACGAGCGTCGCCGGGTGGGTCGATGGCCTTGTCATGCCATTGCAGGAGGCGTCCGGTATTCGTAAAGGTGCCGGACTTCTCTGTAGAGCCAGCTGCTGGCAGGAAGAAGACCTCGGTTTTGATCTGGCTGGGATCAACCACGTCCAGATGCGGCACCGGGCCGCGCTGCCAGAACGAGGCGGTCTCCGTCTCATAGAGATCGAAGACGGCCATCCAGTCCAATTGTTGCAAGGCTTTGCGCTGCAAGCGCGAGTCAGTGCTGCCCGCGGCGGGATTCTGCCCGAAGAGCAGGTAGCCCTTGACTTTGCCGTCCAGCATATCGTAGGTGGTCGCCAGGTGCGAGTGGTCGCCGGTGATTTTGGGAATCCAGCGATAGACACAATTGCCGTCTTCCTCGTTCGCAGCCTCGGCATACCACGCTTGCAGCAGGCTGCGCATATAGGCAGGAATGTTCGACCACCAGCCGAATTTCTGCCCTGATGAGCTGAGATATTCCTCCAATGTCTGCTGCGAGAGGGCGCTGGCATGTTTCCCGCTTGCCTCGCCCCAGGTTGTATCTGTTGGCCTGTCCTTCGCCTCTTGCTCCTGCGGCTCTATCATCGCGGCTGGCTGTGGCATGTAGCCGGCGAGCAGGTCGTAGAGCGTTGGCACATCGGTCGAACCCTGGATCGATGCGTGGCCGCGCAGGGCCATGATGCCGCCGCCGGGTCGCCCAATATTGCCAAGCAGGAGCTGCATAATGGCGGCGGTGCGGATAATTTGCACGCCTTTGGATTGCTGCGTCCAACCAACGGCATAGCACAGGGCGCTGGTGCGCTCGCGCCCGGAGTTCTCGACCAGGGTGCGCACGACCACTTCCCACTGCTCGCGAGGCACACCGCAGACCTGCTCGACCATCTCTGGCGTGTAACGCGCAAAGTGGCGGCGCATAATCTGCAAGACGCACTGCGGGTTTTGTAGCGTCGGGTCGGTCAGCGGATGCCCGTCATCCCCAGGCTGGTAGTCCCAACTGCCCTGGTCGACGTAGTTGCCGGTCTCAGGGTCGAAGCCGGAGAAGATGCCATCCAGTTCTTCGGTGTCGCGGAAGCTCTCTTTCACCAGCGAGGCGGCATTCGTGTAATGCAGTACGTACTCGTGGAAGTAGAGATTGTTTTCCAGCAGGTAGCGAATGATTGCGCCCATAAAGACAATATCGGTGCCAGCGCGGGTTGGGATATACATATTTGCCAACGCCGATGTACGTGAGTAATGTGGGTCAACATGAATGACCTTTGCCCCCAACTCTTTCGCTTTAACCACGTTGGCAAAGCCGACGGGATGGGCCTCGGCCATGTTGCTGCCCATAATCAAAATAGCGTCGCTATTGACCAGGTCTTGCGGGAAGGTTGTGGAACCGCCGCGTCCAAACGATGTACCCAGACCGGGTACTGTGGAGCTGTGTCATATACGGGCCTGGTTTTCAATCGGCACGATGCCAAGTCCGCCGTTGAAGAGCTTCTTCATCAGGTAGTTCTCTTCAATGTCCAGCGTCGCGCCGCCCAGCATAGCGAGGGCCAGCGAGTGATTGACTTCGCGTCCATCGGGCAGCCGTTCCACGAATGAGCTGTCGCGAGTCTCCTTGATGCGCTGCGCCACGCGCTCCATCGCCCAATCCAGCGATTTGACTTCCCAGTGATCGCTGTAGGGCGCACGGTAGAGCACCTGCGTCACGCGGCTGGGGTTGATGGCATACTGGAAGGTGGCCGCGCCTTTTGGACAGAGCGTGCCGCGATTGATGGGGCTATCGGGGTTGCCCTCGATGTCGATGACCTTGCCATCTTTCACATAGACATTGAGGCTGCAACCGACGGCACAATAGGGGCAGACGCTGTGGAAGAGCTTCGCGTCCCGTATGCGCGGCGCTTTCTCCACGCTTTCGACACTGAAGGGCTGCACCTGGGAACCGATCTCCAGCGCCTCGGAGACGACCGCTTGTACCGGTTCAGGCAGTGATGTACGTTCTTGCATAGGACACTTCCCCAATCTAGAAAGGAGATAGAGACCATTCCGAGTCCAGGCGACTCGTAGGTTCAGAACATCACCGGATATATATCTAATTGTAACACTATTGGGGCAGATCAACCAATCGTACGCACCACCGATATATCAACAAAACGCCCGTTTTGTTGATATATCGGTGGTGCGTACGGTTGGTTGACTTACCTGCCGCCTGCGACAACCTGCACGACGTTCTCCGCTGCCTGTCGACGAGCGAGGACGCGAGTAATCAGAGGCAGAGCCGCGCTCAGCAGCATGATAACGGCGATGATGTAGAGCGCTGTCTTGTAATCAATGCTGGCGATCAGGATTGGGCCGATGATGGCTCCTGCGCTCCATGCCGTGAGCATCGCACCGTAGATGGTACCCGCGTTCTTCGGACCAAAGAAGTCAGCGGCGAAAGCTGGCATCGTGCCGAAGCCGCCGCCATAGCAGAGGCCGACGATTGCCGCCGGAACCAGCAGGAGCGCGAAACTGGTAATAGAAGGCATGAGCGCAAAGATCACGACCTGGATGAGAAACAGGCTCAGGAAGGTCATTGAGCGGCCAATCGTGTCGGAGAGCCAGCCCCAGAACAGGCGACCAGCACCATTGAAGATCGATATCACACTGACAATCAGTGATGCCGTGATGGCTGCCACACCTGTGAACTTCTGGGCTAGCGGAGATGCCACCGAGATCAAGGCCGCACCAGCAGTGACGTTCAGGGTGAGGATCAGCCAGAGGAGATACCAGCGCGGCGAGCGCAGCGCTTCCGCCAGCGTATACTCCTTTCTGGCACTTACCGATTGCTGCTTCGCTGACGGTGTCCAGCCAGCCGGGGCATAGCCATCCGGCGCTCTGCGGAAGAACTGCGCCGCCGCGATGACAATGATCAGGTAGGCAATGCCCAGGTAGATGAAGGTTGTTCCCACTCCTACAGACTTAATCAACTCGGCGGCGACTGGCGCGGTAATCAGCGCTCCACCGCCAAAACCAGCTACTGCCAGTCCGGTGATGAAGCCACGCCGGTCAGGAAACCACTTGATGAGCATTGCCAGCGCCACGATATAGCCCAGGCCAAGCCCGATGCCGCCTATGATGCCATACGTGAGGTACAGGATAATCAAGTTTGGCGCGGAAAAACCGGCCAGGATGACGCCCACGCCATAAAAGATACCGGCTGTCGTGGCAATCGCTCGCGGACCAAAACGGTTGTTGAGATAACCACCGAAGCCAGCAGTAATGCCGAGCGCGACGAGTGCCAGCGTAAACGTCAGATTGGCCGCCGGCTTTGTCGTCTTATAGAGTGCTATAACTGGCGTGAGAAAGACGCTCCAGGCGTAGACTGCGCCCAGGGCAAGCTGCATGAGGAAAGCGGTGATGGCGATGACCCAACGATTGGGCAAGGAGGAATACGACGCGGAAGAACTGCTCATGGTAGACTCCTCTCTGATAATTCCGTCAAATGCACTGGAACAACCTGGAAGATGCCCGCTACGATGACAGCCAGGGAATGCAGGGCTTACCTACAATTAGTGAGTAACACGGATGGACCGGGGAGAATGAGTACAGCGTACCTCTCAATCTGACGATAACTCGCCGACTAGTTAGCAACGTTGAGGCTATGAACGAATTATACAGGCTGCATCAAATAATGGCAAGCGCATATATCTACAGTATGTTTGGGTAAAAATGCGTATTTGCCTCTTTTTAAGAGGGGAATTCAACAAAAGCGGGGTAATAAAAACCGATTGTTCGCTTATTTTTGCATGGAAATATGCCAATAGTACTATTTTTGTCCAGTATTCTCTTGCATAAACTGGACAATGTAAGATATACTACCGTCAATGTCTCAACAAGGCATAAAGATATACCGATGTACAGAAAGAAAAGTGTAGGTACAGGTTTGCGTAGATTGGTCTGTACAGCTTCATAGAAGGGTATACAAGCTTTACATGGAAATGCCTCCACAGGGAAATCCCGGATCAGGTGGACCAGATGGTCCGCGCTCACAACAAAAAACGACAAAGAAACGAAATTTCTGGCTGCGCTTTGGCATCCCAGGCTTTTTTGTGCTCCTGGGTATCGGGTTGATCACCTTCGCGCTCGTGCGCGTGGTCAATGTCACCTTCGGACACAACAACGTGCAGGAAATGCCGATTAGCGCCGTCCTGAACCTGGCGGATCGCCATGCGTTGCAATCAGTCACGGTCAATGGCAGTGATATTCTGGCTACCGGTAAAAACGGTCAGCAGTATCACGCGGTCAAGGAAGACGGACAAACGGTGACTGATGAATTGCGCCGTGATGGAGTCGCGGTAACTGTCGATGACGGGCAGTCGAACCAGTGGTCTCAGGGACTGCTCGATCTGCTGCTGATAGCGGTGATCGCCGGTGCCATGCTCTTCTTCATCCGACGCGGCGGCATGGGGGGCCAGGCAGTTCCTTTTGCGCGTTCAAAGGCGAAGCGCTTTAACGAGTCCCATCCTTCGATCCTCTTCAAAGATGTGGCAGGTGTCGAAGAAGCCAAGTCCGAGTTGGAAGAGATTGTCGATTTTCTCAAATACCCGGAACGCTTTACGAACATAGGCGCACGCATTCCCAAAGGCGTGCTGCTCGTAGGCGCGCCCGGTACGGGCAAGACACTTATTTCACGTGCGGTCGCCGGTGAGGCCAATGTTGCCTTCTATAGTGTGAGCGGCTCCGAATTTGTTGAGATGTTTGTCGGTGTTGGCGCGGCCCGTGTGCGCGACCTCTTCAAAGAGGCCAAAGAACACTCGCCCTGCATCGTCTTCATCGACGAAATCGACGCTGTTGGTCGCCAGCGCAACAATTCCGGTATGAGCGGCAACGACGAGCGCGAGCAGACCCTCAACCAGTTGCTGGTCGAGATGGATGGCTTCGAGAAGGATACCAACATCGTCGTCATCGCCGCCACCAACCGGCCCGATGTGCTCGATCACGCGCTGCTGCGTCCCGGTCGCTTCGACCGCCAGGTGATGCTTGACAAGCCGGATATTCGCGGTCGCCTCGCCATCCTTGAGGTTCATGCCCAGGGCAAGCCTCTGGCCGAGAATGTCACCCTGCACGACCTGGCGAAGCAGAC
>DASTKE010000576.1:0-2826 GCA_035716105.1 Ktedonobacteraceae bacterium
GTTTGCAGCAGCAGGGGCTGGCCGTCGCTTTTGTGGGCGATGGCATCAATGACGCCCCGGCCCTTGTGCAGGCCGATGTCGGCATTGCGATGGGAACGGGAACGGATATCGCCATAGAGGCGGCGGATATCACGCTGGTCAAAGGCAGTCTGAGCAGCGTAGCGACGGCGCTAGCCCTCTCGCGAGCGACCATGCGCACGATCAAGCAGAACCTGTTCTGGGCCTTTGCCTATAACAGCGTGCTTATTCCGCTCGCCATCCTCTCGCCTCTGATCCCTTTCCTCAAGGAGCAGGCCCCCATCTTTGCCGCCGCCGCGATGGCGCTCTCCTCCGTGACGGTGGTTGGCAATTCGCTGCGCCTGCGCCGCCTTAGCAAATAGGGAATCATGTGAACGTTGAGACAAACGGGCGTATGAGCCTCGCTCATACGCCCGTTTGTCTCAACGTTCACATGATTCAGCGAACCGCGTAGCGGTGAGCAGTCACGAAGCGTTACAGAAAGCTTTTCGCGACATTGTCGAGGATATAAATAACGTCTTTGTCATATTTGGTGGCGGCATTGGCCGGTACCATATCGCGGCTACCACTGACGACAAAACCTGCGACGCGCAGGGCGATGGGCGGGTACGTGGCGAGGACGATATCGGCAATTGGGCCAATGAGCTGCCCTTTTTCGCTCATCAGCTTGTATGAGCGCAAACTGCTGCCCAGAATCAACGCGGGCAAGCGGCCATCGCGTTTGGGATCAATGAGCGCCTGGGGATTGGGAGCAGTGATGGCATCTGGCCTGATCTCCGAGATGAAATCATTGGGCAGCGTGCGAATGCCGAGAATGCCGTAATTGACCTGCAAGGCGCGCACCTCGTTCGATTCGGCATCCATGTAGAAATCTTCTACTGTGCCAACTTTGATGCCATTGCTCAAGGTAATGACGGGCAAGCCTTGTAGACTGACCCAGGCCCGAATATGTTTGTTAGTATCCATACAATTACACCTCAACGCCAAAAATACAATACGTGGTGGCAGAATGGTATATATCCTGCCACCACGTATTGTACGTTAATTCGTGCTTAGCGTCCAGAACGCGGCTCTATTCTGTCTCTTTTCCCTGTCGTCGCGCTCGCCCGAAGAGCAACAGCGCGGGCGAGAGAAAGACGGCGGTAGAAACAAGAGCGGCGCGTATGGAGACCAGCGTGCCGATAACCCCGATGATGGGGCCACCAACGATCTGCCCGATGGCATCCATCTGCCCGCTCATCGAAATCACCGTTGCGCGCACCTTCGCGTCGATATGCTGTGTCAGCCACGCTGTGTAGATGGGCGTATTGGCGTTGCTCATCACGCGAGACGTGGTGAAGGCTGCCAGCGCCAGCGCAAAGTTGCCAGCCAGCCCAAAGACGATCACGCTGGCGATCCGCAGGGTGCTCATCGCGAACAGCAGCCATGTGACCGTCGCGTGCCTGTTGGTATCAAAGCGCCTGCGTACCAGTTCAGTGACGCCTATGGTGAGGATCATCACCTCAGCGCGGATAATGCCGAACCAGACGACTGGCTGCAGGTGTCCCAGGGATGGCAGCGTGAAATCTTCCAGAAAGTGCGCTGTCCAGAGGCGATCAAAGCCCTCGCTCGCCATTCCATAGAAGGCGGAGATGAGAATGATGGTGAGCAAGAGCGGTTTGTCCCGCACCATACGCCCGCCAGTGCGTAATGTCTCGCCCAGCGTCCGCCAGGAGTGGCGTTCCGTCTCCTCTGCCGAACGGAAATTGTGCTCAGGCATGAAAATGAGCAGGAGCAGGCCCAGCACGAGGTAGAGCGCGCCGCCCAGCAGAATGGCCAGATTGAGCCGGATGCTGGCAACGGCCACGCTAATCACGATGCCAACCAGCGTCCCCAGCGCGTTGACCTGTGAGCCGCGCAGGTAGACCTGCCCGATTTGCTCATCGCCAACTTCGCTGGCGATCCACGCCTCCTCCGCGCCTGAGATAAATGCCGCGCCCACAGCCCAGATAGCCTGTGAGAGCACGATGGTCTCGAAGCGCGGAATGGAGCCTTCCAGCATAAAGCCTGCTCCGGTCAGGAACACGCCAATAATGACCGCCCAGCGGCGGCTATAGACATCGGCCACCACGCCCGTTGGCACGGTACAGACAAAGTAGGTTGCCTCCAGCGCCGTACCGACCAGCACCAACTGCAGCGGGTTCAGATGCGCAACCTCAACCTGATACACCAGATTCACCGTTACGACAATGCCGAAGAACAGCGCGAACAGCCCCTCCAGCAGCAAGTAGACAACATATGCCTTTCGATTCTTCATACTATCCTCACATTACAGAGTGTACGAGGGCGCGCCGGTGTGCGTACACTACACAAACCGTCCGGCGCTTATGCCAGCATAAAAGGGGTAAAAAAAGTCAGCAGTGAGGACTGAGAGCTATTACATGAGAAGCGTTCCGTCAGGGGTGACTTGCTCAACACAAAACAGACTTACCAGAGCGGTAAGCTGCCATTGTCAGCTATGATGCGTTTGTGGAAGCGAATAAAACGTATCCTGCCAGCCCTCAGCTCATAAGCGAGGCTAGTAACATGGATACACCTCTTTCTCAGACACGTTAAAAGAAACTGCTTTTCTGGATAGAGTATACGGAAGGTGGACACAAAAATCAAGCTTTTGGAGAGGCGTGCGACATGAGTTTTCACAAATATACGCGGACACGGGACCACGTAGGCGCCGATTTATCGTGCGCATCGCCGATTTATCGGCCCGCTTCCCAGGCCGATAATGAACTTTCACAACCAAGAACGGTATGGATCTGTCATTCTGAGCGC
>DASTKE010000577.1:0-2219 GCA_035716105.1 Ktedonobacteraceae bacterium
GCAGAAGAACGCCTGGATGGAGGCGCTAGTTCTTAGCGCCTCCATCCAGGCGTTCTTCTGCTCTCTACCGGCTGAGAGCGGCACCTTTTTGCAGTTCGTCCATGTGGTAGATGGTGGTGGGAGCGCAGGGTCGCCAGACGCCAGAGACCACAAACTCGGTCTCCTCACTGACAAATGTCTCTTGATCGAGCACATTCCGCTGCTCATCGAGAAAACAGCGTAGCCATGCTGTGACATCTTCTCCATCGAGGAAGGGCGCGCCCTCGCATACGAACCACTCGGCAATGCCTTGAAGGTAGCAGCGGAAATCCTGCGAGAGAGGATAGCGACGTACAATCCGGTAACTTCTTTCCTGTACATCCTGATAACCAGCTTGACGCAAGTAGGAGGCAAGCTTTGAACCGACCCAGCTATCTTCAAAAGAATATCCCGCGGCCACGCGCTGGCGTTCCCATTGTTCGCGTGCCTGGAAGACTCGCGCCTGTAAATCCGGCTCAATGTTGGAGAAGCGCATCGTACCAAAATCAATATCTTTGATAATCAGTCGGCCACCGGACGTCAGATAGCGGCCCATGGCAGCAAACGTGCCAACCGGGTCGGGAAGATACTGGCTGACGTTCGCACTGAAAATGCTGTCGACAGACTGATAGGGAACGGGGAGTTGTTCCAGTGCCGCGCACTTGTACTGTAATTGCTGCTGGTACGGTGTACCCGCGTGGCGGCGCTGCGCCGTGATAAGCGCTTCACTCGAAATATCGACACCGATGATACGCCCGTGCCGACCAATAGCGCGAGCAAGCAGCGGCGTCCATAAACCCGGGCCGCAGCCAGCATCGATCACCAGACTCCCGCGTTTGAGCCGGAGGTCGCGAATCATGCGCTCGCGTTCGGCTGCTTTACTGCGGTGATGCGTTTCCAGCCACTCAATTGAATTGAGGGGCAGACCGCATTCATTGACATGAATAAGCTCATTTGCTAACATCATACGCCTCATTATCGTAACGAATTACAGGCTCACAGAGCAGGAAAGCTCTTTTAAGAAGCTGAATGCTAAGAAAGTATAACATGTAAAAATATCAAAAAGCAACTTGTGCAATACAATGTATGACTTTTGTACTAACATTGTTAAACAAAATGGGAAATGCCCAAACGGGCATTGTAATCAGCATCGTTTTAGGGAACAGTTCCACTTCGTACAGCTCGCATTTTCCCTTGCGTTCTTTGGCGCAAGCCGTTATACTTTCCTTCTAGAACAAGCGGTTTTCAAGGAGCCTATGTTATGGAACGGGAATCACAGCAGCAGCCCGCAGAGGAAGTAACAGAACAACACGACGAGCAGCCGGCAACAGCGCAGGAGCCACAGCACGAGCCAGAGGCATCAATAGGCGAGGAACCTATCTACGAATTTCCGCCCGATAGCTCACATGCTCAAGCCCAGTCTCCTGCTTCTGAGCCATTCCGGCCCGAGCAGCGTGTCGGAGATGTGCCGGTAGAGGAAGCTGTCCAGCGCGGTTGGGTCTATCCGCCACCGCCTTCTTACTATCAAAACATGCCAGTTTCCGTCGAGCGCCCTCCAATATCTTCAGGTCGTCCAGCAGGAATAGCGGGGCCACCATCCTCTCCATATGGGGCAGGTACGCAAACGCTTCCTCCCTCATATGCGCCTCCCGCACAGGGGATAGCAGCCCATCCAGAGCAGAAACGCTCGCGGAAATGGGTCTGGGCTGTGGTGGCGATTCTCAGTCTTGCGCTGGTGGTGAGCTGCGGACTTTGTGGCTGGGGATTCTATGGCATCTTCAACACATCGCTTCAGACCGCAACGGGCGTGTTGGGCGTCGTGGATAGCTATTACAGCGCTATCAAGTCACAAAACTACGGGGCAGCCTATCAAGACCTTGCTCCACAAGCGTCGATCAACGGGCTGAGCGAGCAGGACTTTATCCAGCAAGCGCAGCAGCGCGACCAGCAGTATGGCCAGGTGACATCCTATGCCACCGGTCAACCCTCGTTCGTGACCAATCCAACAACGGGGCCAGACCTGTCGCGCATGACGATCACCGTCAATGTGCAGCGTGCGAACCTCAACTATGCCGTTGTGCTGAGCCTGAGCAAAGTAGGGGAAAACTGGAAAATCACTGATTTTGACCGCATTTAGAGAGAACAGAGCTTCGATAGCAGGCGAGGGGAAAAGCAGGGTGGTCACAGCCATTGGCTGTGAC
>DASTKE010000578.1:0-3999 GCA_035716105.1 Ktedonobacteraceae bacterium
CCGTGCCATCGAAGATCCCTCGTTGGTCGATTATATCCGCGAGCGCCGCATTACACTCGACATCTGCCCCACAAGCAATGTCCGCACCAACTGCGTAGCAAGCCTGGAAACCCATCCCTTGCGGCAACTCTGGCAAGCGGGTGTGCAGATAACACTCAACAGCGACGACCCTCCCATGTTCCACACTACCTTGCTTGATGAGTACCGCTTAGCTGTCACTCACATGGGCTTCACCCTTTCCGAACTGGCACACATGAGCCTCACTGCTGTACGCTCATCTCTGCTTCCAGCCAACGAGAGACAACAACTCGAAGCGTCCTTTCAATATGAAATTGAGCGGCTAGCTTTATAGGGCAATGGGACAGCGAGAGGGAGCTATCAGCTATACTGGCAAACTTCCTCTCGTCGATATCTTTCATGGAAGAGTTTATTTCGGTGCCATTCTTATCGCCCCGTCAATTCGTCAGTTATCGAGCCACCGTTAATCTAACACGGATGCGGGAGATTACGCAAGACCTGGCCGACCTCTTTGGTCTGAGGCTTCCCATTTCGTTGAAAAAGTAGAGGTATTGGTAAATGCCCTACGAAGTGGCTGTTGCCCACTCTGGGGGTTTACTACTCGCTTGCTGCCAAGAAGAAGGGAAAAGAAAGAAGCTCGAAGATGGGAGAAGAAACATATAGACAGGGAGTCTGCCCCCAAGAGAACCTGCGCATCTAGAATGAGACTGGGAAAGTCGGTTCCTGCTCATCATTCTAGATGCACCGATCATCGACTGGCGTGAAACCCTGTTCGTGTGTGAAGAACACGAGCATGTTCCCTGTCAACTCATGAGAATGAGCCTGAGTGTGGGCTTTCTACGTGTTGGTCGACCAGAATCGGATTCCCATCAGGGTCACGAATGAGAAAATATGCGGGTCCAGACCCCTCCGTTGCTTCTTGTTCAAAGGCAATACCGGCTTCTTTGAGCTGTTTTTGAATGTCATGAACGTCAGTAAACGTTGGCAATTGCTGGCTGTTGGGATCCCACCCGGGATTGAAGGTGAGCATGTTCTTCTCAAACATGCCTTGAAATAAGCCGATGACGGCCTCTCCATTTTTCATCACGAGCCAATGGTGTGCTTCATGGTCGTTCGTCACTGAAAAGCCCAGCGTTTCGTAAAACACCCTGGAGGCATGAATGTCTTTCACGTTCAGACTGAGTGAAAACTTTCCTAATTGCATGTGTTCTCTCCTTTGGTCATGTTACGCCTGACGAGCGCGATTACGGTGGCTTCCTTCCTGCGCACCATAATACCACTTTTGCAGTGCGCGCCCTCATTTGGGATTCCTGTTACGGCGGTTGCTCCATTGCAAATAGTTGATCGGCACAGGAATCGAAGGATTAGCAAGCTAACGAGCACTCATTCTAATCCCGCCGTCCAGTCTGATTACCTCGCCATTCAACATGGGGTTGTCGATGATGTGTTTGGCGAGGGCGGCGTATTCGGAGGGGCGACCGAGGCGCGGGGGAAATGGCACTTGCTGGCCCAGCGAGACGCGCGCCGGTTCCGGCAGGCCCGCCAGCAGGGGCGTATCGAAGAGGCCCGGTGCGATGGTCATGACGCGAATGCCGTGACGCGCCAGTTCGCGAGCGATGGGCAGCGTCATGCCCACGATGCCGCCCTTTGAGGCGGAGTACGCGGCTTGCCCGATCTGCCCGTCAAAGGCCGCGACGGAAGCGGTGTTGATGATGACGCCGCGCTCACCCTCCGCGTCGGGCTGGTTTTCGGCCATTGCTGCTGCCGCCAGCCGGATCACGTTGAATGTCCCGATCAGGTTCACCTGAATCACGGTCACGAAGGAGCCTAATCGGCTCGGCCCGTTCTTGCCCAGCACCCGCTCGGCCACGCCAATACCGGCACAATTTATCGCCGCGGAGAGATTGCCAAACGCGGAGAGCGCCGCGTCTATCGTTCCCTGTACGGAGTTCTCGTCCACCACATCGGTTTTGACAAAGTGCACGTTATTGCCCAGTTCCGCGGCCAGAGCGTTGCCCAGTTCGCCGTTCAGATCGGCAATTATGACCTTCGCCCCTGCCTGACTTAACAGTCGCACGCAGGCACCACCCAGGCCCGATGCGCCGCCCGTCACCAGAACGCCTCTATCCTTCAGTTCCATACCCGATTTCCCTTTCGTCGTCAAAATATGTTGCTCTTCTCACCCGCGCACACTCTCTCAAGGTGTTTGCGCGTGGAACGATACGCACACAAATAGGCCGTAAAGCAGTATACCATATCAACCGACACGAGCGGGTCTATCGAGGTTCCCCAGGCCACCCGCGAGGGGTGGCCCTACTAGAGACGAGGTCGCCTGGGAAGCCACCGGGTATAGTAGGGCCACCCCTCGCCGGTGGCCTGCCCGGGCTTCAGTTCACACCTGTGCGGGAGGCTCCTTGCGGGGTGGCCTGCCCGGGCTTCAGTTCACACCTGTGCGGGAGGCTCCTTGCGGGTGGCCTGTCAGTTGATGCTGATCTGTTGGTTGTGGACGCTATGCTACCCGGCGCTCCATATTTGCACGCTCTTGTCGCTGGCACCTGTCGCGATGTGCTTCCCATCCGGCGACCATGTGACCGAGTAGAGAAGACCAGGGCCATGATAGGTATAGACCAATTTTCCGCTGCTGGCATCCAGTATGCGCGCCGTCTTGTCGTCGCTCACAGAGACGATGGACTTCCCATCCGGCGACCAGGCCAGTTTCTCCACCCAGTTCGTATCCCCCCTGTAGAGCCAGAGCCGTGTTCCCGTGCTGGCATTCCAGAGCTGTACCGTCTGATCACGCCCCGTCGAGGCAATGGACTTCCCATCCGGCGACCAGACAGCATCGAGCACCCAGTTGGAGTGTCCATGATAGGTGAGAAGGATCTTCTGCGTACCGATATCCACAATCTGTACGGTCTGGTCATCGCACGCCGAAGCGAAGGACTTTCCGTCCGGCGACCATTGCACGGACTCCACTGGTTTCGTATGTCCGGTATGTTTAAAGAGCAACGCCCCCGTGCTGGCATTCCAGACCTGCACGGTCGTATCATCACTGCCTGAAGCGACGCGGCTGCCATCCGGCGACCACGCCACAGCATGAACATCATCCGTATGCCCGTGGTAGACGACGAGCTGTGCTCCGGTGCTGGCATCCCAGACCTGCGCGGTCTTGTCCCTGGCTCCCGAAGCGAGATGCTTGCCATCCAGTGACCATTCTGCCGCGAGCACCACTGCCGTATGTTTGCTATAAGTGAGCAGTGTTTGTCCCGTGGTCGGATCCCACACCTGCACGGTCTTGTCCTCGCTTCCCGAAGCAATACTCTTGCCGTCCGGCGACCACGCTAGCGAACGCACTGGCCCTCTATGCCCCGAATAGACCTGGGCAAGTTGGCCGAACGCTGGCGTTGGCGATGGCTTTGGAGTCGGACGCGGATGTGGCGTTGGCGTTGCCGAAGAAACAACGCTCTGCGAATGCGAGGCATTCCACACCAGCACACTTCCTCCCACTACCGCGACAGCACCCAGACCGACCAATCCTGCCACTACCGCCCGGCGCGAAACCTGTCGTTGTTGTCCCTGACCTCCTCCTTGCACCGGCGCTCCAACAGGAGGCGGCGCGAAAGCTGCCATGCTGGCAACAGCGGGCAGAGGTGTCACAGGTGCTGGCGCTGGCATCTCTCTTCTCTCTACCTGGGCAGCAGGTGGAGGCTCTATCATCCTTTGCGTTTCCCACCCCTCACCTGATGGAATAGGCAGAGGTGTTACCGGAGCAACAGGTGGGGGCGTCACCGGCCTCGGTATATCCCATCCTCTTCCAGGCTCGGTTACAGGCCCAGGAGAACTGGGAGGGTTGGATTGTGGAAACTGCGGGGTCAATGCCTGGCGCTCTGGCGAAGGCGCGACCATTGGCTCACCGGCTAAACCTGCCGGAATCGTCGGGAAAAACTGGCTTCGAGATAGCTCCTCGGCTGGCAGCGCTAC
>DASTKE010000579.1:0-6382 GCA_035716105.1 Ktedonobacteraceae bacterium
CTTACTGAATTCCACAACCAAAGCAAAAAGCCACTCTGTGTAATCATTCTTCTTTTTTACCCTACCAGAAACAGAACAAGGTCGCCAACTGCTCTCATAATGATCGGTACCTTCTGAGTTCCTTGTGCATCGTGTGCCAAATGGTACGCTTGCTCTCATGAGAAGTTGCCACAGCTATGCTTGCCAGAAAGGAGTGGATCAGGCATCGCTATCCTTTGACTAGACGTTGCGTTTCGATCAGCATGCGTTGCATAATAAGGTTTGAACGTGAGGAGAAGCGCCTCAACGAGCAATTTGCTTCTCATGCCTGGCAACACAGAGCCTTATTCAGAGTAATCGTTACAGATGGGTAAGTACCATGCAATTTGGCAAACAGCACATACATGATCTCCCCGCCAATGACGTTACCGGTTTGGCAGCCTACGCCCAGCGACTGCAAGCAGAGGCAGAGGCACAAGGAAGAGCCTTACCTCCGGCTGCACGATTGCAGATTGGTGAACCCAGCTTTGTGACACCGGAGCATATTCGTACTGCGGCAATAGAGGCTATTGCCTATGAGCCGATGACCTATGGCCCTGCCGCTGGCTGGCCGTGGTTGCTTGAACTGCTTGCGGCAAAAGTCGAACGTATCGATGGCTACACTGTTGGCATAGACAATCTTACCATTGCCATAGGAGGCACCGGTGCTTTGCTCACTGCCCTACTGGCAACCGTTGCCAAAGGTGACGAGGTGCTTATTCCCGATCCCGGCTGGCCGCACTACCGCATGCAGCTTGCCAGTTGCGGCGCGACCGGCGTCCCCTACCCGCTCGACCCGCGCAACGACTGGTTGCCCGATGTTGCGCAGTTGGAGCGGCTGGTTACGCCGCGCACGCGCTTGCTGCTCATTAACACGCCGGGCAATCCCACGGGAGCTGTTTTTCCGGCCTCGCTGATCGCCGACCTGGTTGATTTTGCCCACCGCCACAACCTCTACCTCCTCTCTGATGAATGTTACGACGAAATGCTCTTTGAGGGGAGCCACGTCAGCCCCGCTACCCTGCTCTCACGGCAAGAATTCGAGTCAGGACGCTGTATCTGTATCTACTCCTTCTCTAAGACGTATGCCATGACTGGCTGGCGACTTGGCTATATCGCGACCGGAATAGAACTGATACAGACCATCACCAATGTGCTCAACTCAAGCTACACCAATGTGAGTACCATCATACAAAGAGCAGGCGCAGCAGCCCTCACCGGCCCGCAATCCTGCGTCGCCGAGATGCGCGAGGCGTACCGGCAACGCCGCGACCTCGCCGTGCGCCTGCTGCGAGAGCACGACCGCTACCTCTACACCCCTCACGGCGCGTTCTACATCCTCGTCGATGTGGGCAGACCAGGCAGGCAGTTCGCGCTCGACCTGCTGCGCGCCCGCAACGTCGCCGTAGCATCCGGCAGCAGCTTTGGCTCCTTCGCCGAACACTACGTGCGCGTCTCGCTCGCCGCCTCCGAAGCCGAGATCGAACGCGGCCTACGCGAACTGTGCGCGTTCGCCAATCAGTAGGGAGAGAAACCACGGAGCGGAGTGCAATTGGCTGCACTCCGCTCCGTGGTTTCTCTCTCTCCCTATGACTTTTTGGCCCCCCTGTTCACTCTGGCAAGCATCCAACGTCAAGCATATTGATGTTTGTCTCTGAAGGCATTTTTGTAGTCATGGGAGAAAGGTGATGTCCATGTTGCCCTATCCACCACCATATACGAAGCAGGACGGGGGAGAAAACTCGTTGATGCGCGTGCTGGGCGGCGTCCTGGCATTGCTGAGCCTGATATTGATGCTGCTGGGCATTATCTTCCATCAGCACGTGCTTGATCTGATTCTCGCCATTGTCGTGGGGATTTTCGCGCTGCGCGTTCTCATCCTGTGGTTGGGAGATAAAAGCGGGAAAGCACAGCAGCCACAGATGGGTTCCCCGCGGCAAGCGCGCTTCCCGATGCAGCAGCCCCCCATATACCCGGCGCAGTCCCGACTATCTCAGCCATTGCAACCCTATGCAGGTCAGCAGATGCAACCGGCTCCCTATGCTGCTCCGTATACAGCACAATATGGGCAGCAGACCGTTCAGTACGGCACCCCGTATGCCCAATCACAGCCACTGTATCATGCTACGCCAGACCCACATATGGAGCAAACCGTAGCCATCCCGCCAGCAGAGGCCGCACAAATGGCCCAGATAGCACAGATGAATCAATCGGTGCAAATGGCTCAAACACCACAAAACATGCCGCGTTCCGTCCGACCGCAGCGCCCGACCGCAGCGCCACCGTTTCCAGCCCAACCAGCCGCACCGCCGTACATGGCGCAGCCTCAACCTGTTCCACCAATGCAAGGGCTGCCACCAACAACGCCAGCGTTACAAATGTCGTCAACGGCAGCGATATCCCCAACGCAGGCCGCGGCACAGCCTGATGCGCTCTGGATACCACCGTCCTACGCGGCAGTACCAGCCCCTGCCCCCATTCCGTACGCTGAGCAGTCAAGTAGCTGGCAATATGACGATGAACTAGATGGTGCGCCGCAGCAGCAAGGAGGAAACGATTATGGCACCGCGTAACCCTCGTGTGTACCTGCTGACCGTGCTGGCGCTCTGCGCGCTCATTGTCTTAAATGCGCTGGTTTTGGTGTGGCCATTTCTTTCCAGCGCCAGATCAGCCTCTGCCGCTCCCGCGCATTCCACGCTGGCCGGAGCTACGATATCAGTAAATCCCACCAGCGTGACCAATTGCAGGCCATGTTCAGTCACCGTCAGCAATAATAGCACTACCAGGGGGGTGCTTTGGTCCGCATTCACTCATGGCGCAGCCATCACAGTGAATCCGGGTAGTGGAGCGCTCCCAGCCAAAGGGCAGGTTTCTGTGACAATCACCATGTCCTCCACGATCAACTGCCCGGCTCGTGGAAACATCACTTTTGCCGCGCCATCGAACACCGTAAATGTGCAGTGGAGCTGCACACCGACGCCGACGCCATCTCCAACACCCTCACCTACGCCTGTCACACCGACTCCCACGTCAACGCCGTCTCCGACGCCATCCCCCACGCCTTCGCCAACCGCGACCCTCAGCCCGACGCCCGATACCAGTCTCACGCCCACCGTTACCTCCACAACTACGCCTGTTCCTGCCGGAGGTGGACAGTCAAACAGCAGCAACCCACCCTCCAGCACAGGCGGCAATAGCGGCGGTGGCTCTGGCAACTCCGTGCTGAGCATCTTTTTCAGCGTCGCCTCCCTGCTGCTGGCCCTGTTCGCCTTCACGCTCTACCTCATTCCACCGGCGAACATGACCATGCGCACACGCCTGCTCGCTCTCTTCCTGCCCGCCTCGATGCGAAAGCCAGATCAGAACCAAGATTAACGACGATGGGGGCGACGATTTTACGCCCACCCCAGGCCACCCGCAAGGGGTGGCCCTACTATACGCGAACGAACAACGACATGGAGGGTGGGGAAATGGCCGTATATAGTAGGGCCCCTTGCGGGTGGCCTGGGGCTGGGGGTGATTGCCATTACACATCGTCGCCCTTACAGCCCACTTTTTCGTGTCTATAGTAGCATTGCGACTGTGCATAACCCAATGGACGCCTCGGAAGAAAGTTGACAGGCACACGCTCATACTTTCTTGCAAATATAGACTCATGTGTGATAGAGTACAGCTAAAAAGGGTAGGGAGAGACCGTTATGAAAGTTGAAAAGTTTACTGAGAAGGCGCGTGAAGCGATTAGCGAGGCGAGTGATTTAGCTCGCCAGAACAGCAACAGTCAGATAGAGCCAATTCACCTGCTGGCTGCCCTGCTGCGGCAGGAGGGCGGTGTGGTGCAGCAGGTGATACAGAAGGTGGAGGGCAATCTGGATGGCGCGCAGAACGCCGCGTTGCAGGAGATCGAACGCCTGCCGCACGTCTACGGTGGCAGCGAGCCGGGCATCTCACCTGCGCTGCGCAAGGTGCTCGACACCGCCTGGCAGGAGATGAATAATTTCCATGACGAGTATTTGAGCGTCGAGCACCTGCTGCTGGCTTTGTTCGAGGTCAGCGATGAGCCGGTCAAGCGCGTGATGCGCATCGCGGGCCTAACGCGACAAAATGTGTTGCAGGCGCTAACCGCAATTCGCGGCTCGCAGCGCGTGACCAGCCAGAACCCGGAGGCGCAGTACCAGGCATTGGAGAAATATGGACGCAACCTGACGCAGCTCGCGGAGCAGGGCAAACTCGACCCGGTGATCGGGCGCGACGAGGAGATTCGCCGCGTCATCCAGGTCTTGAGCCGCCGCACCAAGAACAACCCTGTCCTGATCGGTGAGCCGGGCGTCGGCAAGACCGCCATCGTCGAGGGGCTGGCACAGCGCATCGTGCGCGGCGACATACCGAAGACGCTGGCCGACAAGCAGGTCGTGACGCTCGACCTCGGCGCGCTCGTCGCCGGAGCCAAGTATCGCGGCGAGTTCGAGGAGCGCCTGAAAGCCGTGCTGAAGGAAGTGACCAGTTCCGAGGGAACCATCATCCTCTTCATCGATGAGCTGCATACCCTCGTCGGCGCGGGTGCGGCGGAGGGCGCGATGGACGCCTCCAACATGCTCAAACCGATGCTGGCGCGTGGCGAACTGCACTGCATCGGCGCGACCACGCTTGACGAGTACCGCAAGCACATCGAGAAGGACGCCGCCCTGGAACGCCGCTTCCAGCCCGTAATGGTCGACCAGCCGGATGTCGAGGACACTATCAGCATCCTGCGCGGCCTCAAACCACGCTACGAGGTGCATCACGGCGTGCGCATCACCGACAGCGCGCTGGTGGCCGCCGCCGTGCTCTCCAACCGCTACATCACCGACCGCTTCCTGCCGGACAAGGCTATCGACCTGATCGACGAAGCGGCCAGCCATCGCCGCGTCGAACTGGACAGCACGCCGAGCGAGGTGGACGCGCTGGACCGGCGCATTCGCCAGTTGCAGGTGGAGCAGGAGGCGCTGAAGAAAGAAAACGACGCCGCCAGCCGCGAGCGCCGCGCCAGAGTCGAGCAGGAGATCGCCAATCTGAACGAGCAGTTGCGCGCCCTCAGACTCTCTTTGGAGAGCGAGCGCGAGCCGGTGGAGGCCATTCGCCGCCTGAAGAAAGAACTGGACGAGGCGCAGGTCAACCTGGAACGGGCCGAGCGCGAGTACAACCTGGAAGAGATGGCGCGTATCCGCTACGGCACCATCCCTGACCTCGAACGGCGCATCGCTGACGCCGAGTCGAAGCTGACCAACATCAAGAGCGCTCGTATGCTCAAGGAGGAGGTGGACTCCGAGGACGTGGCCGAGATCGTCTCCAAGTGGACGCACATTCCCGTTACCCGGCTGATGCAGGCCGAGGTGCAGAAGCTGCTGGCGATGGAAGACAGCTTGCGCGAGCGCGTCGTCGGGCAAGACCTGGCCTTGCAGGTTGTCTCAGAGGCTGTGCGCCGCTCGCGTGCCGGATTGCAAGACCCCAATCGTCCGCTTGCCAGCTTCCTCTTCCTGGGGCCGACCGGCGTGGGCAAGACCGAAACGGCTCGCGCCCTCGCCGAATTCCTCTTCGACAACGAGCAAGCCATCATTCGCATCGACATGTCAGAGTACATGGAGAAGCACAGCGTCTCGCGCCTGATCGGTGCGCCTCCGGGCTACGTCGGCTACGAAGAGGGCGGACAACTGACCGAGCAGGTGCGCCGCCATCCCTACAGCGTCGTGCTGCTCGACGAAATCGAGAAGGCCGCGCCCGATATCTTCAACGTCCTATTGCAAGTGCTCGACGATGGTCGCCTGACGGATGGGCAGGGCCGCACGGTCGACTTCAAGAACACCGTCATCATCATGACCAGCAACGTCGGCGCTCGCTGGCTGCACGAGTTCGACGGCATGCCGGAGGAGGACATCCAGCGCATGGTGCGCACGCGCTTGCGCGAAGAGGGCTTCCGGCCCGAGTTCATCAACCGCATCGACGAGATCATCATCTTCCACCAGATCACTCGCGACCAGATGAAGCGCATCGTCGAAATCCAGGCCAATCGCCTGCGCCCGCGCCTGGCCGAGCGCAACATTACGCTCACGCTCAGCGACGGAGCCAAAGCCCTGCTGGCGGAAGAGGGCTACGAACCACAATTCGGCGCACGTCCCCTCAAGCGCGTCGTCCAGCGCGAAGTCGAGAACCGCATCGCACGCGCCCTGCTCGAAGGCAAGATCAAAGACGGCGACACCGTCAATATCGACGCGAAGAACGGCAAACTGGAAATGGATGTCGTGCATTAACAGAATTATTGATGAACGTAGGGGCCGATTTATCGCGCCCATCGCCGATTTATCGGCCTGAGAAGCGGGCCGATAAATCG
>DASTKE010000580.1:0-12631 GCA_035716105.1 Ktedonobacteraceae bacterium
GCCGGCAGGCCACTTGACCCAACCGGGCGGGTAGAACTGCATCTCCATGAATCCCTGTCCAGCGTGCTTCGCGCTGAGGGCCGGATCAACGATGTTCTTGTCGCTATCCGGCGCGCAGGTGCTGATCTGTTCGGGGAAAGATTGCGTGTCGCACATCGCCATGCCGAACCAGAAAGCCGGATGGAGTTGGAAGTTGTACGAGCGGTCGGTGATCGGTGCCGGAGGAGGATCGCTTGGCAGTTTCAACTGGTACTGCATGCGATTGCCGGAGCCGGGAACGTTGGAGTAGAAGAGTGTGGAAGGCTCGTCATGTCCAACGTAGATATTCTCACCGAACACGGCCTCGGAGTCATACACCTCCGTGCAGAAGCGACTCCCATTGGCAGTAGCACAGGGAATGATCGCATGTGTGGAGCTGGCTTTCGTGCTGGCTGCCGCCTGTGCGCCCGTCCCTTGCCAGGCACCGGAGACGGCGAAGGCGGTCACGACAGCGGCCAGGGCGACCAGGGAGAAGAGGATGCTCACCTTTGAGCGAGTAAACCGCATAGATTGGCCTCACTTTCAAAATAGCTGTGGTAGAGAACGCGAAAACGGTTTACGCCTGCTGGCTGGCCCAAACTCATAGCTACGTTACTGGCGAGAGTAACTGTAAGGCACCAACCAACTGAATTGAGGAATACAGACCGTCTCTATTATTGATGATTATCTATGTGATTACGGTTGAGATGCGGTTAAGAGATGGTTAAAATTGAACTTCTGGGTGATGATTTCCCTCGGATGATGCAGGAAAACTCATGTATAGAGGAGAAAAACACTCCCTATACCCGGCGGGTCCGCGTCCTTGAACCAGAAGCCGTAGGGGCGATGCCTTGAGGCCGTCCGGGGGACGGAGACGGACGCCCGTCAAGGCCAACCTCTCGATCAAGGCACGGGCGAGCACAAGGCATCGCCCCTACATGATCCCCCGCAAGCATGGAGAGCCTTACAGATTGAAATAAATCAGCGACATAGACTGTTTTCCCTATCGGAAGAATGGAAGTGCGAGGAGGTGGCACAGGCACAGTGACAGCATCAGGTTGTCTTCCCCTCCTCCTTATAATATATATGGATGTCATATATGGCGATATGGAGATATAGCCTGAACGTCCCGTCAAAGAGCAATTTGTCTTGACAGTACCTCTCTTGCTGATGTATCATCACTCAAGTGAGTAATATGTTCCCCATCTGTCGTATAAGCGGGCGGTTGCTGAAATTGGTAGACAGGACGGACTTAGGATCCGTTGGTGATGAACCATGAGAGTTCGAGTCTCTCACCGCCCACCAGAGGGTACTACAGGTGGTGGCTTGCCATATAGATACGCGGGAGTGGCTCAGTGGTAGAGCATCTCCTTGCCAAGGAGAAAGTCGCGGGTTCGATCCCCGTCTCCCGCTCCAGGTTTGCACGAGTGCTGGATAGAATTGCGTCCAGCCTCGTTGTGCTTCCCAACTGCTCTTTCCTGCTATCTCGCTCATTGCGGAATGAACGGGGCAGGAGTCAGGCAGGCAATCATATTCTATACAAACTATCAAACACATAACACAGCAAGACACGCCTTTGGAGGAAATGTGAAGGTCACGGTTGAAACGTTGCCATCCAGCGAGGCCGTCCTCGAAGTAGATCTCAGTTGGGACGAGCTGGAAAAGGCATCAGATAAGGCGTACCGGAAATTGGTACAGCAAGTAAACGTGCCGGGCTTCCGGCGCGGCAAAGCGCCGCGCACGCTCCTGGAACGCAGGCTCGGCAAAGAAGCTATCTACCAGGAAGCGCTCGACGATCTCATCACCGAAACGTACCGCAACACACTCAAAGAACACCAGATCACTCCCCTGAAACAGCCGGAACTGGAAGCGCCAGTCTTTGAGATGGGCCAGCCCTACCATTTTACGATCAAGGTGCCGATCATCACACCGGTCGAGCTGGGCGACTACGCCTCCCTGCACTTTGACCGTGCAGAGGCCGATGTGACCTCTGAAGAGGTTGAGAAGGAGCTTGAGGCCCTGCGCAACCGCCGCGCCACCTGGAATGAGGTCGAACGTCCCGCCGCCATCGGAGACCGCGTTGTCTCCGATCTCAAGTTGACGGTCGGCGATAAAGTCGTCTCCGATCTGAAAGACAACACCTTCGAACTCACCGACGACCGCTCCGGCCTCTTCACTGGCATGGACGAGCAGATCGCCGGTATGTCGGCCGGTGAGAGCAAGGAATTCACCACCACGCTGCCCGAAGATTACGCGAAGGAAGACATGGCCGGCAAAGAGGGCCACTACAGCGTCACCGTCCACAAGGTCGAGGAGAAGAACGTCCCCGAACTTGAGGATTCCCTGGCTGGCGAGCTGAGCAACGGTGAGTACGAGACGCTGGAAGACCTGCGTAAGGGCATCAGCGACGAAATCCTCTCGTCGAAGCAGCGGCGCATCCGCGACGAACTGCGCGAGCAAGCGCTGCAAGCCGTCATCGATCAATCCACCATTACACTCCATCCCCTGCTCGTACAGGAAGAGGTGGACAACATGCTGCACCAGTTCTCACACATGCTGGAACAGCAGCGCATGTCGATGGATCAGTACCTGATGATGATGCGCAAGACAGAGGATGAATATAAGAAAGACCTTGAGCCTGATGCCGAAAACCGGGTTAAGCGCGAACTGGTGCTGGATGCCCTGGCGAACCAGGAGAACATCACCGTCGAGCCTGAAGAGCTTGAGGCTCTCTTCCGCGCCTATCAGCAGGCTGGACAACCCTTGCAGCAGACGGAGGCGCAGGTGCGGTCGCTCTTTGTGAGCTACCGCCGTGAAAAGGCGCTGACCCGCCTGATAGAACTTACAACTGACCCTGATCCTGATGCGGAACTCGAAGCTGAAGCAGAGGCCGAGGTGGCAGATGAGGCGACCGGCGTTGCCAATGCTTCAGAAGCAGCTCGCGTCGGCGAGTTGCTGGCAGCCGAGACAGCTGAGGCAACTGAGGTAGAGGCCGAAGCGGCTCAGGCAGCGGAGGAAGACACGGCAGCCGAGGCGCTGGAAGCAACGGACTCACGGGAAACACCGGAAGCTGCTGAGGCACCCACGACCGCCGCAACGAACGAAGAAACCGCTAACAGCGTAGAGTAACAGAAGATCATCAGGTGTGGCTCGCTTCGCCAGTCACATAGTCGGGAAAGGTGACGAACGTGGCAAACTCGAAAAATGCACGTATGTCGTATCGCTGCTCATTTTGTGGGAAGAGTCAGGACCAGGTGCAGCGGTTGATTGCAGGCCCTGGCGGAGTCTATATCTGCGATGAATGTATCGACCTCTGTCGAGAGATCATCGATGAGGAACAGGCTACCATCGCCAAGCCGCGCTTGCAAGCGGGGAAGATACCGGCACCCAAGAAAATTTATGAGCAGTTGAGTCAATACGTGATCGGGCAAGAGCGAGCCAAGAAAACCCTGGCCGTCGCAGTCTATAACCACTACAAGCGCGTTGGCGTGGGTATGCAGATCGACGACGTGGAACTGGGCAAGAGCAATATCCTGATGATCGGCCCTACCGGCTGCGGCAAAACCTTGCTGGCGCAGACGCTGGCAAAGGTTTTGGATGTCCCCTTCTGCATCGCCGACGCCACCGCGCTGACCGAGGCCGGCTACGTCGGTGAAGATGTCGAAAATATCCTGCTGCGCCTGATCCAGGCGGCTGACTTCGATGTGGCACGGGCCGAGCGCGGCATAGTCTACATCGACGAAATCGACAAAATCGCTCGCAAATCGGACAATCCATCCATCACCCGCGACGTATCGGGCGAGGGCGTGCAGCAGGCTCTGCTCAAAATCATCGAGGGCACAGTGGCAAACGTCCCGCCGCAGGGCGGTCGCAAGCATCCGCACCAGGATTTCATCCAGATCAATACCTCAAACATCCTGTTTATCTGCGGTGGCGCTTTTGAGGGGCTGAGTAAAGTCGTTGAACAGCGCCTCGGCAGCAGCAAGGCCATCGGCTTCCGCGCCAATGGTCATAGCACCGGGGATACATCGGAAGAAGTCCAAAACGCCCTGACAAAGCTCATCCCCGACGACCTGCTGAAGTATGGGCTGATTCCTGAGTTCGTGGGTCGCCTGCCCGTGGCTGTCTCGCTGGACAACCTCGATAAGGAAGCGCTCGTACGCATCCTGACGGAGCCGAAGAACGCCATCATCAAGCAGTATCAGAAGTTCTTGCAGCTTGATCGCGTCGAGCTGGTCTTTACCAATGACGCCCTCGACGCCGCTGCCGAAGGTGCGCTGAAGCAGCGCACAGGGGCGCGAGGACTGCGTAGTATCGTGGAAGATGTGCTGCTCGATGTGATGTATGAGATACCATCGCGCACCGACGTGAAAAAAGTCATTATCAACGCCGATGTCATTAGCGCACACCATAAACCATTATTGATAACGCGCACCGGCGCTTCTGAGCGCGCCGACCGCACCGCGTATTCTCAAGATGAGTCTGCTTAGGCAGGCTCATCAGTCTTTTCTCTTGTACTGATGAGCCATCTTTTACTGGAAAGGCAGTGACGGAGAATCCATGACTGAACACGAACACCAGGACACAGCACAGGAAGCCTCCGAGATCTATCCCCTGGTGGCGCTCAAAAACATGGTGGTTTTTCCGCGCACCCGTACGACGCTAGCGATTGCCCGTGAGAAGTCCGTGCGTGCGATTGAAGAGGCATTGATGCGGCCCGACCGCTCACTCGTTACTGCTGCCCAACGCGATCCAGATATTGATGATCCGCAGCCAAAAGACATCTACCCGACCGGCGCGCTGGTTGAAATCACTACTATGCACCGGCAGCAGGACGGCAGCCTGCAAGTCCTGCTGAGTGGCCTGCGCCGCGTACACATCGACGATTACGCCGACACGGAACCATTTATGCGCGTAAGCATTACCGCGCTGCCGGAGATGCAGGCACGCGGCCCCCAGGCCGATGCTCTTGTGCGCCACGCCACCAACCTCTTCGAGCGCTACGCGCAGTTGAACCGCCGCTTCTCCGCGGAGGATATCACCTCGATTGTGGCCCTGAAGACACCCACGCGGCTCTCCGACATGCTGGCCGCGCACCTCGTCACCGATAGCGAACAGCAACAGGACCTGCTGGAAACGCTCGACCCCCTGGAACGGCTGGAAAAAATCTGCGTGATTATGGGCAACGAGATCGAGATTCTCGAACTCGAATCCACCATCCGCAGCCGCGTGCGCTCGCAGGTTGACCGCTCGCAGAAAGAGTTTTACCTGCGCGAGCAACTGCGCGCCATTCAGGAAGAACTGGGCATCGAAACCTCCCACGAGGCGGACGAACTACGCGCCAAACTGAAAGAGAAGGCACCACCGCCGGAGGTTGCAACAAAGTTGCGCAAAGAGATCGACCGGCTGGAACGCACGCCGCCGCAGTCCGCTGAAATCACCGTGCTGCGCTCCTATATCGACTGGGTGCTGGCGCTGCCCTGGACGGAACGCACGGAGGACACCTTCGATCTGGAGGTCACACGTCGCATTCTGGACGAAGACCATTACGGCCTGGAAAGCATCAAAGAGCGCATCATCGAGTTCCTGGCCGTGCGCCAACTGCGCCAGCGGCTGGCGAGCCGGGGCGGACGCACCAGCGAAAGCCAGGGGCAGATTCTCTGCTTCATCGGCCCTCCGGGCGTGGGCAAAACTTCCCTGGGCCGCTCGATAGCGCGTGCGCTTGGCCGCAAGTTCGCCCGCATCTCCCTGGGCGGCGTGCATGACGAGGCCGAGATTCGCGGCCACCGCCGTACCTACGTCGGCGCGCTGCCAGGCCGCATCATCCAGGCCATGAAAACCGTTGGCGTGCGCAATCCGGTCTTCCTGCTGGACGAAATCGATAAGCTCTCGGCAGAGTACCAGGGCGACCCGGCTGCCGCGCTGCTCGAAGTGCTCGACTCGGAACAGAACACGACCTTTGAAGATCACTACCTGGAAGTCCCCTACGACCTCTCCCAGGTCTTCTTCATCTGTACCGGCAACGTGAAATACCAGATACCCAAAGTGCTGGCCGACCGCATGGATATTATCGAACTTCCTGGCTACATGCTCGATGAAAAAATCCACATCGCCCAGCGTCACCTCCTACCAAAAGTGCTGGACGAGCACGGCCTGACCCCCGATCAACTGAAGATTCCGCCAGCCGTGATGCAGCACATCGTGACCGACTATACCCGCGAACCGGGCGTGCGCAACCTGGACCGGCAACTGGCAGCCATCTGCCGCAAAGCGGCCCGGCGCATTCTCGAAAAACCCAACAACCGCATCCGCCTGACGACCAACAGCCTGGAACAATACCTGGGGACGCCGCGCTATACGCACGATATACCGAATCACCAGGCGCAGGTCGGCGTGGCGACGGGTCTGGCTGTCACCGAAAACGGCGGCATCCTGCTGCCCGTGGAGGTCGCGACCATGGTGGGCAAGGGCGATCTGCTCGTCACTGGCCAGCTTGGCGATATCATGCGCGAATCGGCGATGGCCGCGCTCTCCTACATCCGTTCGCGAGCCGATGACCTGGAGGTCGATATCAGTTTCCAGGAAACGACCGATCTGCATATCCACCTGCCCGATAACGCCATTCCCAAAGATGGGCCGTCCGCCGGCATCACCATCGCCACGGCCTTGATCTCCGCGCTGACCGGGCGTTCTGTACGCGGCGACCTCGCCATGACGGGCGAGATCACCCTGCGCGGGCGTGTCCTGGGCGTTGGCGGACTGCGCGAAAAAGTGCTGGCCGCGCATCAGGCCAATCTGCATCATATCATTGTTCCGGCAGAGAATCGCAAAGACCTGGTGGAGATTCCGCAAAAGATTCGCCAGCACGTCCAGATCACACTGGTAGAAAACATGGATCAGGTGATTGAAGCGGCACTCCTCGCTGCACCTCCGCTCGAAGCACAGGAACAGGAACAGGAGCAAAACCATAACGAGCCACGCCCGTTGCACCTGGATGAGCGCACGCCTCCTCCGGCAAAGCACCGTCTCAACACTATAAACGAGCCGAACGAGCACGAAAACGGGGAAGAGGAGCCTTCCTCGCTCATCATCCCCCCCATCGACCGCATTGCAGGAGACTCCTATCCGCATGCACGAGCAAGCGAGAAAAAACCCTCTGAGCAAAATCCGTAGGGGTTACTTCGTAAGGCGGGATGCCTTGTGCTCGCCCGTGAGAGCTCCCAAACCGGAAACGGGCGAGCACAAGGCATCGCCCCTACGACAATCCGGTTTCCCTATCAAAAGGGAGAGCCAAAAGTAATCATCCCTTGATAATTGTCAGGCTGAGCCGTTTATATAGAGTGAACGTTGCCTGTGAGAAGGGTTGCCAGCCTCACAGAAGGCTCACACCCAGGGGAAAACGGGTAGAAATGCCTATAATCAGGGTAATTAGAGGAGTTCACAACGACAACCTTTACGTGTATACTACGTATACAGTTTGTGGCTACATATGGTATGTGAAAGCAAACAGGTAGGTAGAACCGAAAAGAGACGTTTTCGATCGCTGAGATCGTTTAGCGATATAAACAGGCATATTGACCTGGTGGTCTCATTCTTTACTACATCAAGAAAGGCAAACACAATCATGAGTTGGAATCCGAACCAGGGGCAAGACCCCAATCAGCCCGGCCAATACGGCGGCTATGCACCGCAGAATCCGCAGCAGCCGAACCCGACCGATCCCTATAGCGGTCAGCAGTACGGACAGCAGGGCGGCTACGGCCAGCAGCCCCCGCAGTACGACCCCAACAGTGGCTACCAGCAGGGTGGTTATCAGCAGGGCCAGGGCGACTACCAGCAACCGGGTACCGGCTACGGCCAGCAGCAACAGCAGCAGTACAACAGCTATCAGGCTCCCTATGGCGCGCAGGGCGGAGCCAATGCCAGCGCTGGCGCGCTTGGCCCTACCTCGATGGGCATGCAGGCCAACGTCGCGGCAGGCTTGAGCTACATTCTGGGCTGGATCACCGGCCTGATCTTCTTCTTTACCGAAAAGACGAACAACTTCGTGCGCTTCAACGCCATGCAGTCCATCCTCTTCTTCGGTGGCCTGAGCGTCCTGAATATCATTCTTAGGATTGCTTCAGGCTTCTCGCCGGGTTTCCTGGGCTTGATCTTTGGTTGCGCAATTGGCCTGATCAGTCTCGTCGGCTTCGTCGGCTGGATTGTGCTGATGATTAACGCCTTCCAGGGCAAGTACTTCAAGCTGCCCATCGTCGGCGACTACGCCGAGCGCTACGTCAACACCGGCAAGTTCCAGTAAGCGCTTTCTTCCTGGCAGAGCAGAGAGGCAGAAGGCAAGGGCGAGCCGCCCTTGCCTTCTGCCTCTCTGCTCTGCTAGCTCCATCTCTCCGGCAGTCACTCGATACCGAGGATGGTGTACTCTTTCACGCCGCCGGGCGTCGCCACCATGACTTGCTCTCCGGCCTTGCGGCCCAGCAAGGCCTTCCCCACCGGCGATTCATGCGAAATCCGCCCGGCTGCAGGACTGGCTTCATACGAGCCAACGATGCTGTAGCGATATTCACGCTCATCCTCGGCCTCCAGATGAACAACGGAGCCGAGAGAGACGATATCCCTGCTTCCCCTGTCAATAACTTTCGCTGTTGCCAGCAAGTATTCTAGCTCTAAAATGCGCCCTTCCAGCAGAGCCTGTTGGTGCCTGGCATCTTCATACGCGCCATTCCTGGTCAGCTCACGCCCCTCGGTCGCTTCACGAAGATACGCGACGACCTCAGCACGTTTCACGTTGCGCAGAAACTCCAATTGGCTGAACGCGTGTTGATATCCATCCTGGGTGAGAAATTGCAGTCCCATCCGCTGTTCTCCTTTCTGATTGGCTTTAGACAGCCTGATCACACCGATCAGAGCCTCATAAGAAGGATAACATCTCCAGATGAATTGACGCTGGGTACACGCTGAATTGAGACTGAGAATGCCGGAGCAGGAGCGAGAATTGCTGGCACATCCTCTGCCAATGAACGTTTAGAGCACGCTGTCTCGCCTCTCTTTCTCCACCGACGCTTTGAGAAGGAAAGCGAAGACGATGAGTACCGTGCCGATGACAAAGCCTATGTAGTGAAACGAAGTCTCATGGAGAAACATCGCCATCAGATAGGGAACGAACGAGACAATGATGCTCAGCACAAGGTAGAGGCGCGACTTTTGCAACCAGGCGTAGGGCAAAAGATGCGCGCCCACTATGGCAGCGAACACCGCTGGAACATAGGCTGGTATCAGGACATAGGCCAGAATGACGGCAGGAATGGCGACAATCTGCACCATTGCCGTCTGGATAAGCAATGGCAGCAACGAGTTGCCCTTAGCCACTGCTGGAAATTTGAGCACACGCTCCAGGGCGAAGGCCAGTGGAAGGGCCACGGCTCCCTGCCAGATGATCAGAAAAGCTGCCATTTTGAGAGGTAGCACGAAGGTGAGAGCAGCGGTAACCAACCAGACAAAACCATTGGCGAACAGGAAAGCAAAGCCCCCTCTGCTACTCCATCGCACATCCTGGCGTTCCATGTCCGTGTTTTGTATAAGGGAAGTGCTGTCCACGTGAGATTCTCCTTCTATGTATGGCTACAAGCATGTTCAAATACCCTGTCTCTATTGTATCACGACTATATGAGCAATTATATGAATTGACGAAGATGAACCTGAGAAGGCGGCAGGTATTGCCGTTTTCATGCTCAGCCAGGAGCGCACTTCCTCCTGGGTACTTTACTCCTTCTACAAAAGAGCTATCAATGCGAACTTTTTTTGCCCGGCCCGTTCTCAGTTCCATCTCAGCCACCGCACAGAGCCACCTCATATGAGCATGGTATGCTACTGGTGAAAGCTCAAAGGGTGTTTGATAGATGTGAGATTGAGTTGAGAGGAGACGTACACTATGTTTCAACGAATTCTTCTTCCACTGGATGGGTCGGCACGAGCGGAGCGGGCCGTTCCTATTGCCGCTCGCCTGGCACATGCCACCGGCGGTTCGATCATACTGGTACGGGTGGTGAATAAGTCCAGCAAGTTTTTGCCATCTTTGGAATCACCGCCCACACTGGCGCACCACGTCCTGATCTCCGATATCGCAAAGGCAGAACAGTACCTGGTTGATATCGCGGCTTCACCCGACTTCGAGGGCATTGCCGTGGAGACCGAAGTGCGCTTTGGCCCGGTGGTTCCAACCCTGCTCGCGGTTGCTGACAACCGTAGGGCGGATCTGATTGTGCTGTGCAGTCATGGCTACAGTGGGATGATTCGACGAATCATGGGCAGCGTCGCGGAACAACTGACCCGTCATACCTGGATACCTGTGCTGGTCTTACGTGAGAATGGGCCGCTGCCAGGGGAGCGCTACCAGACAGCCGAACGACCATTTCGTGCGCTTGTGCCGCTGGACGGCTCTCAACAGGTCGAGGCAGTTCTCGAACCAACGGCCTCCCTGCTCGCTCTGCTTGCCAGTAGAGGAGAGCGTGTGCTCCACATGGTACGGGTGGTCGAGCCGGTGAGAGCGAGCATTAAGCCGGGCGGGATGCTCACGGAGACCAAAAAGGCGATAGAGTATCTCAGCACACTGGCAAACGATCTTCGCACGGGCAGCGTTGCGCCAGCCGCAGCGCAAGATGAGATCGATGTGACGTGGTCGATTGCGGTCGATACCTACGTTGTGGAGACGCTCACGCAGCCGGCAGAAGAGGAAGTTGGCTCGCAGGGACCTGAAGTGTTCGGCGATTGCGACCTGATCGCGCTGGCTGCCTCTGCACGGGATGGCGTGCAACACTGGGCGCTGGGAAACATCACGGAGCGCTTGCTGCTGGACACCCGGTTTCCGCTGCTCATCGTTCCTGTGCCAGGGCAGAATCGGTCGTGGAACGACGAGCGGGAGGAAAGGTTGGAGACGGAGACCAATCTGTTCCCACTCTCCCATTCTCATGTGTGATTCAGCCTGCTCACAGGGTGAGTTCAGGCTGTGATGGTATGCTATATACAGGGAGGGGAGAGAGGTTGTGGATGGAGGACGGCAGGCACAACGGCGTGCCTGTCATCCTTCGATGTTGTTGAGATGAGGTAGAGAGAAGGGAAAGGATAGACACATGCTGAAATATCAAGATACACTCTTATCAGTGGACGATACCAGAGAAACTAGTCTGGAAGAACGCAAAGAACTCTTGCGGGATATCCATGATGTTGCTGACTTCTTGCAGATAGATGAAGAGGCAGTACAGCAACTGATCGAGCGAGCCGCCGTGGAGACGATCTCGCCTCCTGAGCGTGTCAAGCAGCAGGTGGTCTATCCCGAATGGCCGACCTCCAAACCGGGTCCGAGGGAGACACTGCCGCCTCTAGACCAGCAGCCGGTGAGCACGCGCACCGATCAGATGACCTACGAGTGCTATGACCAGGAGCAAGGCATGGTCTGCCCGGTGTTGCCTGAAGCGGCACCACTGGACAAGGCAACAAAAAAATGGAAAAAGGCACCTGAGCTGCCCGATATGCTGCCCCTCATAGATATCAGCGGAGTTTCACAGCTTGGGAAGTATCCCCTGACGCCCGCCGAGATGGGCCATTATCACTATGGGCCGTACTCACCAGGGATCAATACCGATGCCAGCGGCTCCTATGCTCCTCATGAGATTGACCCACGCGGGCGGGCGGTTGACCGGCCTGTCAAACTCTACGTCACAGGGAAGCGGCTCAGTCGACGAACCACTTGAACATAAGTGACTGAGAGGAAGCGACCATAAGAGCGGGTGTTCCTAATGGCACCCGCTCTTATGGTCGCTTCCTTACAAGCCTCACATTGACACTTATCCACACGTATGATACCGTTGTAGCAGGATAGGGTATCGGAAAGGACAGGGAATATGCAGCTTGCATGGAAGGTCGCTGAAGGCAGTAAGGTCAAACTGAAGGATTACGATCCAGGCTATATTGATAAGTATACGGATCGTGCGCTAGCAACGGCGGAGATGGACATGCTGAGTGAAGAGCTTGGCGAGTTACAGCAGTTGCTGGCGGCAGCCCACCATCATAGCCTGCTCATCATCCTGCAAGGAATGGATACGAGCGGCAAAGATGGTACCATTCGTCACGTCATGGCACAGGTCAATCCTCTGGGATGCGAAGTGCGTTCGTTTAAAGCACCGACAGGCAGGGAACAGGCGCGTGATTTCCTGTGGCGCATCCACCGGGTCGTTCCGGGCAGGGGCATGATCAGCATCTTCAATCGCTCCCACTATGAGGATGTGCTGGTCGTGCGTGTGCATGACCTGGTACCGGAAAAGGTGTGGAAGCGCCGGTACACCACTATTAACCACTTTGAGCAGATGCTGGCTCAGCATGACACGATTATTCTGAAGTTCTATTTGCATATCAGCAAAGATGAGCAGGAAAAACGCTTACTGGCTCGTCAAGAGGATCGAACGAAAGCCTGGAAACTGTCGGCAGCCGATTGGGCGGAGCGCAAATACTGGAACGATTACCAGGACGCCTATGAGGGTGCGCTCTCCAGGTGCAGTACGGATGAAGCGCCCTGGTATATCGTTCCTGCTAACCGGAAATGGTATCGCAATTTGCT